>NZ_JZWV01000961.1 GCF_000966975.1 Streptomyces katrae
GCCCCCTCCCGGCCCGACGGCCCCGTGAACGGGGCGAGGTCCACCGGTGCACGGCCCTGCTCGGCCGGGACGGCCGGCCCCGTCACATCGGCATCGTCGAACCCCTCAGGCCCGGCAGCAGCCAGTCCTGGAAGGGCGCCAGCACGGCCAGTACCAGGAACACGGCGCCGGCCAGCCGGGCCAGCTGCGGCCCCCGGTACCAGAGCTTCTCCAGGAAGATCAGCACGGCCACGCCCGCCATCGCCGCGAGGTTCATGACGCCCAGCGGGATCAGCACGACCATCAGCGCCCAGCAGCAGCCGACGCAGTACGCGCCGTGGTGCAGCCCCACCCGCAGGTCGCGCAGCGGCGGCCGGTACGAGACGTACCGCATCAGCTGGGCCATGGGACTGCGGCAGTGCCGCAGGCAGATGTCCTTGAGCGGGCCCAGCTGGTGGAGCCCGGCCAGCGCGAAGGCGGCCGCGCCGATCCACTTCCCGACGTCCGGGTTCCGGTCGACCAGGGCGCCGGTGAGCGCCAGCCCGCCGTACCCGAGCAGCCCGTACGCCGTCCACGCGATCAGATAGCCGGCGAGGAACCCGGTGGTGCGCAGCGCCCGCGTGACACCACGGGACCGGCGGGCGATCCCCCTGGCCCAGGTCACCGCGACGGGGGCGACGGAGGGCAGCATCATCGCGGCCATCATGGCCGTCCACAGCAGGAGGAACAGCGGCAGCGCCATCCCCATCGTGCCGGGCCCGACCCCCATGCCCCGGGCCTGGCCCACGGTGAGCACCCAGGCCAGGGCCGCGATCACGAGGATCAGCGACCAGGCCACGGCGAGCTCCCGGACGGGCAGCAGCACCCCCGCCCGCAACGGCTGCCCCTCCGCCCCCGGCCGCACCGCCGTACGCATGAGGCACTCCCCTCGGACCCTTCCAGCACAGCACGGATCCCGGGGACGGCAACCCCGGCGGGTCAGCGCCCGGCCCGACACGGCCGACGCCCCACGACGGAGCCGGCCCCTCAGCCGACGGGCCGCCCGGCGGGAAGGTAGTAGGCACGGTTGTGAGCGGCGACCGGGGCCGACTGGAAGGTCCAGGCGCCCGCGGCCGGGGTGTCGCCGAGCAGCGAGCGGACGTCGCGTCCGAGGTCCCCCTCGGGGGCGTGCACCGTCACGCGGGTCCGCTCGGCGTGTTCCGGCGCGCCGAGGTCGTACCAGCGGTAGGGCTGGTAGACGTTCATGGGGCCGGCCAGCAGGCGGCCGTCCTCGGTGGTGCCGTACCCGGTCACCGGGGCGAGGTTGGCGGGGACGGGCGTGAGACCGTCGAGCGCGGCCGTGAGGTCGAGGAGCGGTGTTCCGCCCCGGGTGAGGGTGTCGCCGTCCGGGCCGATGCCGGCGGCGTTGCAGCGTACGGTCCAGGTTTCGCCCGCCGGGCCGTTGAGGGAGGGCAGGGCGACCTCGAACCAGCCGGGGAACTTCGGCTCCGCGTACAGCTCGCGTCCGGCGCGGATGGCGAAGGGGTTGTCGCAGACCACGTGGATGCGGGCGATGCCGAGCAGCTTGGTCTGGTCCCAGCCCTGGGCGTACTGGGCGTAGGTGAGCGCGGGGAGGCGGCCGGCGTCGGCGGTCGGGTACGCGATGACGTTGTACTCGATCTCCTGGGTGATGCCTCCGCCGAAGGGGTACTGCGCGAAGTACAGCTGGTAGTTGAGCGAGACCAGGGCCCGGCCGTCGTCGAACTCGGCCGTGGAAAGGTCCGGGTGGTGCTTGGCCAGCAGGTCGCGGACCGGGCCCGGATCCACCAGCCAGTCGACGCCGAGCTGGTGCAACGCCCCGTAGTGGAAGGGCAGTCGGAACGGCTCCGGCACCGGGGGCAGGGGTATGGCGGTCATGGGGCGGCTCCGGGGGAGGTCGGGGTGAGCGTGGCGGGCCGGTCGCGGGCGGCGAGGCCGGCCTCGACGGCTTCGGCGCTGCGCAGGGCGAGCGCGGCCATGGTCAGGGTCGGGTTGGAGGTGGCGACCGAGGGCATGCTGCCGCAGCCGACGGCGTAGAGGCCGGGGTGGTCCCAGCAGCGCTGCAGGGCGTCGACCACGGAGGTCGCCGGGGAGTCGCCCATGATGTGCGTGCCGGCGGCGTGGCCGGCGCCGCGGTAGCCGTAGGTGCGGCCGCCGTACTCGAAGCGGCCCGGCCAAGCCGCGGCCGGCGCGTAGTCGGTGCGGTCCTCGGCGCCGAGCAGGGCGAAGATCTGCTCGGAGACGGCCCTGGCGGCGGCCATCCCGGCCTTGACGTGGCCGTCGAGGTCGTATGTGACCAGGGGCCGGGGCAGTCCCAGGGCGTCCCGCTCGGTGGGGTGGAGGGTGACGCGGTTGGCGGGGTCGGCGCCCTGCTCCATCTCGAACTGGAGGGTGAACTGGCGGCGGATCCGGTCGCCGGCCGCCCGCCGCAGTGCGGCCCCGAACAGCCCCTGTCCGGTGACGAGTTCGGCGATGTCGACGTCGACGAGCCCCTTCGCCCAGACCCACCCCCAGTTCCCGATCTCGATCCGGAACGGCGCCCGCGCCCGGCGGCCTGGACCGGCGCGGAAGCCCTCGAAGCCGGAGGTCGAGCCGGGCCCCCGGTACGCGCCGACGGCCTCCGGCATGAGGCCCCAGGTCAGCAGGACCGGGTGGTCCATCAGGTTGCGGCCCAGCTGACCGCTGCGCCCGGCCAGCTCGGACAGGAGCAGCAGCCGGGCGTTCTCCACCGCGTGCGCGGCGAGGACGACCACGTCGGCGCTGGCGACGGACACCGTGCCGTCGTACGACCGGTACTCCACACCGGTGGCCCGGCCGGTGCCGTCGACGAGGACCCGCGAGACCACGGACCGGTCCCGGAGCGTCACGGAGGCACTCCACCGGCCCTGGGTCTTGAGCGGCGTGTACTTCGCGTACGACGGGCAGTGCGGGATGCAACTCGCGTGGCCCACGCAGCGGTTGTCCGGGGCGGGCCGCCCGTCCCGCCCCCGGGGGACATAGCCGCGGCCGCCGTCGTACCGGGGATCCGGTACGCCGTTGCGGGCGTGCGGGGTGCCGACCACCCGCAGCTCCACCTCGCTCAGGGCGACCGGGTCCTTGACCCGGCGCCCGTCCAGACCCGCCGCCAGGACCCGGTCGAGGTGGCTGGCGGGGATCGGCCGCATGGGGAAGACGTGGCCGGCGGGCAGCGGCAGGCCGACGTGTTCGCGCTGCTCGTCGCTGTCGGCGGCCACCCCCATCTCCTCCTCGGCCGCGCGGTAGAACGGTTCGAGGTCGTCGTACGTGAGCGGCCAGCGGCGCCCGTAGCCGAACGGCTCGGTGTCGAAGTCCTCCGGCAGCATGCGCGGCGTCAGCCCGGTCCAGACGTTGCCGGTGCCGCCGTTGACCCGGACGTACCCGCTGGCGTACGGAAGCGGGCCGTCCTGGAGCAGATGGCCCGCCGACCGGTAGCCGGGCGTGCCGTCCACTCCGGCGATGTCGGTGTTCTCGGGCCAGGCCGCGGCCGGGTGCGGGCGGTAGGCGGAGCCGGGCACCTTGACGGTGGCCTCGACGAAGGCGGTGTGCGGGTCGGCGGAGTCGGCCGCCCCGGCTTCGAGGACCAGGACCCGGCGCCCCGCGCGGCCGAGGCGGTCCGCGACGAGCGAACCCGCGACCCCGGCTCCGACGACGACCACGTCGTACCGGTTCACCGCCCGGCTCCCTCGGTCTCGGCGGGCCGCTCCGCCCAACTGCCGTAACCCGCCGGCACGCTGGCGGGCGCGACGACTCCGGCCGCCTTCCAGACGAGCGCTTCGGCATGGGCGCGCGGCGAGACCACGAACGGCGCGGGCCCCGGCCAGCTCCCCGTGTACCAGAGGATCGTCACCGCCCGGGCGGCGTCCGCCCGGTCCCCGTCCGCGCTCTCGTCCGGCTGCCACGGTCCGCTCAGCAGCCGCTCGTACCGGGCCGGGCCGAGCTGTTCCTCGGCCACCGCCCGGTACACCTCCACGAGTCCGGTGGCTTCCAGCTCGGCGGTGCCGAATCCCGTCAACCGCTCCGACAACGCGGTGAAGCGGCCCGCACCCGCGTCCGGCCCGGAACCTAACCCGCCCTCCACGGCATCGCTCATCTCCCCCACCCGGCCCTCTCCCGTTCCCGGAACGCCCTTGCTCACGTCCTACGAACGTATCGAGCGTGACGGCATGCGCACGATCACTCTTTCGGGTGATCGTCGCGGGCGGCGGAAGCCCTGGCGGACGGGTGGTCACGGGCGGTCCTGCCCGCGTTCCACTGCCGCACGGCGAGGACGGCTCCCGAGGCGGCGAACAGGCAGGCGGTGATCAGCAGCCACCGCCCCAGGAACACGTCCGCCGGCAGGCCGGTGCTGATCGTGTAGTGGCCGACCTGCCCGAGTACCAGCGGCCAGTACACGAGCAGCAGGACACCGGAGACGAAGGCGGGTACCCGGACGTGGTTGACGCCGGCCCGCGGCACGCGTGTCCCCTGCCCCGCACGGGGTCCGAGGAGCTTCTGGACGGCCAGGTCGGTGACCGCGTACAGCGGCAGGAGGACGAGGTCGTGCAGGAGCGCGGCTCCCACGAACCACACCGCCACCCCGAGGGTGTCCCCTTCGAGCAGGCGCAGGCCCGCGTAGCAGGCCAGCGCGAAGGAGGCGAGGAGGAGCAGCAGGTGGAGCGGGGACGCTCCGTAGCGGTGCCGGAAACCGGGCGGGGCGGCGCCGGCGGTGGGCGGCTTCATACGGGTTCTCCGAAGGTGAGGCGGGTGACCCACTTGGTGTTGTGGACTCCGGGCGCCCCGGGGACGATCACTCTGGCCGGGTGGCCGTGGTCGGGGGACAGGAGCGCCCCGTTGACCCGTACGGCCAGCAGCGAGCGTGCGTCCCGGACCTGGCCGGCGCTCAGCACGACCGAGCTGAACGAACCGCCCCGCTGGACGGACTGGACGAGGACCTGGGGCGGGTGCGTGCCCAGGCCCACGAGCGCGGCCAGGTCGGCGAGGCGGACACCGCTCCAGTGCTGGTCGGCGGTGGACCAGCCCTCCACGCAGGCGATGGGCAGCAGCGCTTCGTGCTGCGGCAGGGCGAGCAGCTGGGCATGGGTGAGGTCGATCTGGCGGCCCCCGCCGCGCACGGTCAGCCGCCAGGCCGGACCGATGTCGCTGGGGCGGATGCCGACGGAGGCGGCGGTCTTGTTGATCTGGAAGCCGTTCGGGCCGGAGCCCGGTTCCTGGCCGTGCGGCGCCAGGAGGGCCGTCCGGCGGAACCAGCCGCCCACGCTCTGCCCCGCGGTCACGGCGAGCAGCGCGAGGGAGCCCAGCCCGACCATGCCCAGCGCACCCCGCCGGGAGATGGTGGGGGCGGCCGGGCGGGGCGAGACCAGGCCGGCCGCCTCCTCGCTGTCCGGGTCCGGTTGCCGCGGCCCGGCGCGCAGGGCCCGCACGGCCCGTCCCAGCCGGAGGGCCACGTGCACGGCGAAGGCGCCGATGAAGACCCAGGCCCCGTAGAAGTGCAGGGTGTAGAAGGAGCCCGGGAAGATGTAGTGGAGCTGCGTGTTGAGGATGCCGGTGGCGAACTCGAACCCGGCACCGCCCACCAGCAGGAGCAGCGAGATCCGTTCGGCGGCCTGGGCGGCCGACCGCACCGGAGGCCAGGCGAAGAGCTTCGGGATCACCGACCACAGCTTGGCCAGGAGCACGGGCACGAGCACGACGCCGAGCGTGACGTGCACCCCCTGGGTGACCCGGTAGAGCCAGTAAGGGGAGGTCGGCCAGGAGAAGAGGTAGAAGCCCAGCCATCCCTTGCCGGGGGTCTGGTCGTTGACCGCCGCGAGGTCGGGCTCGTACGCGGCGTACGACAGCAGGCCGGTGACGAAGACGACCGTGATGCCGAAGAGCAGGACGATCCCGAACACCGCGGTCAGCCACGGGCCGCGCAGCGGGCTGCGCCAGAACTCCGGGCGGGACGGGCCCCGTGGCGGCCCTGCGGCCGGACCGCTGTGCTTCGCGTCCATGGGGTTCACGGGGTTCATGGGGTTCCTCCACTGGTTCCGGGTGCGTGGGTTCACCGGTGCTCTCCCGGTGCGGGGGACAGGTCCGGCACGAGGTGCGGCCGGTCTCGTGCCGCGGCGTGCCTGCGCGCCGCCCAGCCGCCCAGGACGGCCAGCGCGGCGGCGCCGTACGCGACCGCGCAGGCGTACGGGGCGACCCGGCCCGTCAGATAGACGGCCGCGCCCGCGACCGCTACGCCGAGCCACTCCCAGCGGCCGTCGAGGGCCACCAGGGCGATCACGAGGAGGGCGTACCAGGAGTAGCCGGGGGTGGTCAGGAGGAACGCGGTCCCGGTGACCAGGAGGGCACCGCTCCACGGACGCTCGGGGTCGCCCCGCCTGATCACGTAGGCGCTGACGGCGAGCATCCCCGCGACGACGGCCGGCACGGCCCAGGAGTCGGGGAGCAGCAGGCGCAGGAGGGCGTAGCGGGTGCCGGCGGACGGGTCCTGGTAGCCCTCTTCGTCGGCGTACCCGGCGAGGTAGCCGAGGACGGAGGAGTGCGAGAGCAGGACGTACGGCAGGTACAGGACCGCGGCGGCGGGGAGCAGGACGGCGGCGGCGTCGCGGACCCGGCGTACGCCGGACAGGGCTCCGGGGAGCAGGACGGCGGGCAGGAGCTTGACGGCGGTGGCCAGGCCGAGCAGTGCGCCGCCCCGGACCCGGTGGCGGACCGTCAGACCCAGGGCGGCCACCGACAGCAGGACGGCGAGGGCGTCGGCGTGGGCGTTGTTGACGGCTTCGACGGCGACGGCCGGGCACCAGGCCCAGTACGCCGCCGTACGGGGGTCGCCGCGGCGGCGCAGGACGCGCAGCAGCGCCAGGGTGGTGGCGACGGCGATGACGGCGCCGCCCGCCTGGAAGGCCTTGTGGCGGGCTCCGTCGGGTGAGAGGGCGTGGACGAGGAGGAAGTACAGCTCCCCGGCCGGAGGGTAGATGGTGTGGACGCGGGGACGGTTGATGCGGGTGCAGACGCCTTCGGACACGGCGGCCAGGTCCGGCTTCCCGCACGCCCGCCCGGTGGGGAACAGCCAGGTGTCGCGGTACGGCAGGAGGGCCGGATCGGCCGGGGCGTGGTCGTAGGGGGAGATGCCCGCCGCCTGCACACGGCCGTCCCAGGCGTAGCGGTAGGAGTCCGTGCTGGTGCGGGGCGGGGCGACCAGGCCGGTCAGGGCGACGGCGACACCGCCGGCGAGGACGAGGGCGGCGGCGTGCCGGGTGGGTACCCGGCGCAGGCTCCACACGGCCGCCGCGAACAGGGCCCAGCAGGCGGCGTTCAGCCCGAACAGGCCGACCGGGTCGGTGAAGTACCCGTCCTCGCGCACGGTGAGGACGAGCGCCGTGACGAGGGCGGTGAGGAGGACGGCGGTGGTGGCGGTGGCCGCGGTGGCCCGTACGGGGCCGGCGGCCGGCCGGGTCACGGCGCGTCCCCCGGGGCGGTCCGGGCGGCCGCGGCGGTGCGCCGTCTCCCGGGGACGAGTTCGGCGAAGTGCCGGCCGGCCACCGTCCAGCTGCCGACGGTGCGCCAGCCGGCGGCCTCGGCGTGGCGCAGCAGGGCCCGGCGGCCGGCCCGGGCCCACGGGAAGGGGGTGCCGAGCGTGCCCCGGCCGTCGTCGAGGCGCACCTCGCACCGCTCGTCCACCTCGACGGGGGCGGCCTCGGCGACCAGCCGGCCACCGGGGGCGAGCAGGTCCGCGGTGCGTCCGAGGAGGGCGGCGGGGTCGCCGCCGATGCCGATGTTGCCGTCGATCAGCAGGGCGGTGTCCCAGCGGCGTTCGCCGGGCAGGGGCTCGAAGACGGAGCGGCACAGGGCCGTTCCGCCGCGGCGTACGGTCCGCGTCACGGCGGCGGGGGTCACGTCGATGCCGAGGGCGCGGTGGCCCCGTTCGGCCAGCGCCGCGACGAGCCGGCCCGGGCCGCAGCC
>NZ_JZWV01000962.1 GCF_000966975.1 Streptomyces katrae
GGGAATCGGGTCAGGAGGCCCAACCTTGGAAAAGGGACCATCCCCGCGGGTGCGGGGAGCAGCAGGTCAGCCCCCAGGACGTGCTGGCGCTGGTGGGACCATCCCCGCGGGTGCGGGGAGCAGGCTTCGTGACCTGCAGGTTTTATCTGGGGCGTAGCTAATTCTCGTCACTTGTCGAGATTCCGACATAAGCCATAAGGCGTTCATCTTCCAAAGCGTCGCCGCTTGGCTGCCTTGCTCCAGCCTTGGGTGACGGGCGGCACTTGGGAGACCCGTTCGTTGGGGCGGTGAATCAGGGTGACGCCTTCGCGGTCGATCGGGTGCCATTTATGATCGTGGGTTTCGAAGGTGAAGCCCTGTTCGTTGTCGGTGTTGTACGCGAGGAGGGCGCGCCCCTGGCCGGCGTACTGTTTGACCTCCTCCCACAGCGCGGCTCGGATACGTGCCGAGGGTCCTCCGATGAAGACGCCGGGGGAGATCTCCAGGAGCCAGCGCGTCAGGAACCCCCGGAGGCCGACTGGGCACTGGGTGAGGACGATGACCGTCACCAGGTCACCTCGTCGGCGTAGTTGCGGCCGGCCGGGAGAGCGAGCCCTCGGTCTGTCTGGAGAGTGACCACGTCATCTCCCTCCAGTGCAGTGGACTGCGTCCCGGAAGGCAACAGGAGCATCTTGATGTCGTCCACACACCGGTCGAGCAACCGGGTCTTGTTGATGCGGTCCCGCAAGGCACGGCGCGTGCGGGAGCCGATGTCCTGATCTCCCTCGGCTGCCACGTCGAAAGCGACGGGGATGCCGATCTCTGTCTTGTAGAGGTCGGCGACATCCAGTACGAAGGAGAGTTCATGCCCTGAGTGCACGAACCCGAGACCGGTGGCACATCCCAGTGCCGCTACGACGGCGTGGGAGACGCCGTACATGCATTGCGCTGCGGCAGTGACAGCCTGGTTGGGGGCGTCGCCGGCGGTGAAGTCTCCGGGCACGTAGTGCCGGCCGCGCCAGGGAACGCCGGTCCGTTCCGCCTGTTCACGGTAGCACTCGCGCAGGCGACGGCCCTCATGACCGAGGAGTTCCTGCCGGTTCAGGCCTGAGGGATCTTCGTCAGGGAACCTCAGCTGGTACATGGCCCGGGCGACATCCAGCCGGGTGCGGCGGTTGGCCCAGCGGGTGGCCTGTGCCTCCACGAGCGCCGAGGAGCGGTTGAGGGAACGGCCGCCCGCGTAGTAGCGCACTCCCTGTTCGCCGACCCAGGCGACGGCTGCGCCGCTGTCGGCGAGGACACTCATGGCCTGGTGGGTGATGCGTGTCCCTGGTCCGAGCAGGAGGGTGCCGATGCTGGCGGAAGGGATGTGGGTGGTGCCATCGGCGTCTTCGGCAGTGATGGCGTTGGCGTCCCTGTGGATGGTGCATCGCTCGAGGTACATGAAGGAAATGCGCTCGGCGACGCGCGTGAGGTCGCGGGGTGACGACGCTCGTCGTTGTGCGACGGTGGCCATGGCTCAGCCGGCCTGGGCGAGTGTCATGAGGCCACAGCCGTAGGCCTTGGCCTTCCCAAGCCCTGAGGTGAGGGTTCGCCTCAGGGCGACGGGATCGGTGACTTCGAGACGGCCGTCGAAGGTAACGGTAACGAGAGGCACCTCGTTGACCTTGCCGGTGATCAGCTCGGTCTTGCTGAAGCGGTGGCGGCGCTCGTCGCGGACGGTGAGCTGGTGTTCGTCGCCTTGCAAAAGGCGGCGTCGCTCGGCGGGGGTTTCCAGGATTTTGAAGCCGGCGTTCTCCTGTTGCTTGAGCAGCCACCCCATCTGGTGGCGAGGCGTACGATGTGCGGTCCGCTTGCGAGGTTCGTCAGGCGTGCGGCGCACATGGTGGACGGGGTTGGCGGTGAGACGGAAGGCCCAGGTGGTGCCAAGGGAGAGGCCGTCCAGGAACGCCTTGTAGTCGTATGTCTGCCAGGCGGCGGTGGTGGGCCAGCCGGCCTGTTCCACGAGGTGGGTGAGGTCGGGGCGTTCCTCGCTGACGATGAAGAGGAGCACTTCGGCCTTGGCGTTGCGGTCGAGACGCCACAGGACCCTGGAGCTGTTCTCTGCGCTCGGTAGGGCGCCTGCGAAGGACGACATGACGGCGGCGTGCATGTGCTGCGGTGAGGAGAGGAGGTTGCGGGATTCCCTGCGCGCTGTGTTGATGCGGAATCGGGTCAGGAACATCAGTGTCCGTCCAACGGGGACTGCGGGGGCAGCAGAGCGAGGTGGGCCTCGGGGGAATGGCGCGGCACGGTCACCCTGCGGGGAGACTCGTTCGTCGGATGCGCCTCGTCGGGTCGGAAGTAGGGGTTCAGCACGTCCACGACGGTCGCGACGACGTTGCGCAGCGCGTAACGGCGGTGCTCCGGGGCGAAGGTGACCGGCTGGTCGCGGACGGGCGTGCCGCGGGGGGCATCGGCCGATGCCTCGGCGAGGAGCTGAAGCGGCACATGTGCCTGCTTGGAGTGACGTCGCTGGTGCCATTCGGCGGCGTACCAGGGTTCGCGGCGCAAGGCGGCTGCCGCGTCGTCCCCTTCCCTGATTCCCAGATCCACTGGTCCTTGTGGTGGGCAGGAGCGACGGCCGAGGTAGGGAAGGTAGACGGGGGCCCGGACGGCGGTGTGGAGGGTGCGGATGAGTTCCTCTTCACCGGCCACCGCGGCGAGGAAGACTGCGTCGGCCAGGTAGAAGCGCTCCGAGACGGGCATCGCTTTGC
>NZ_JZWV01000963.1 GCF_000966975.1 Streptomyces katrae
GGTAGAAGCGCTCCGAGACGGGCATCGCTTTGCCGGTGTCGGCGTGCCGTGCGGTCTGGAAGTCGCGCAGGCGGGTGCCGGGCTGGTCGATGCGTACGGCGAAGGACAGGGCCGCGAGGTCGGACAGGTCGGCAGTGCGGTCGCGGCCGAGTGCCGCGGCCAGCATGCCGATGACGCCGCTTTTCGTGGGTGCGGTCTCAGTTGTGCGGCGTGCGAAGCGGGCGGAGGACCCCCAGGACTGCAGGGGTCCGGCCAGCCGTAGGGCCAGGACACTCATCCACGCTTCTCCAGCCTACCGGCAACGGCCTCGCCGACCTTGGTGACGAGTTCCCGCAGGTTGACCTCCTCGCCGAGGCCGGCGAGATCCTGGGTCCGGCTGCCGACGCGCACGATCCAGGTGTGGTCCGCGGCTGCTCCGAAGGCGTCTTCGACGGCGGGGATGTGCTCGGCCAGTGCGTGGCAGGCGGAGCGGACGTGGCCGTCGGCGGCAGCGGGCGATGACGGCGTCCGGGAGGGTGTTGTTGCCGAAGGTGTTGATCTTGCCGGTGGGCATGGAGAGTGTGAAGCCCTCGATGAAGGCTTCCACTGCGCGGCGGACCGGCTCGCCTGTGCGTTCGCCCTCGGTCAGGCCGGCGTCGAGGTTGCGGGTGAGGAGGTCGATGTCGACGGCGGCGTAGCGGTAGAGGGTGGCGGAGTTGAAGTCGACGGTCCCGATCATGCCGGCCCCGGGTTCGGCGTCGCTGTTCTTGTCGTCGACGGCGGTGAAGTAGTCGGTCTCAAGGTCTACGGGGTGGACGCTGAGGGCATGGGCCACCTGTGCGGCGGCGTCGACGTTGATGTCGGCGGTGTCGGCGACCATGCGGCCGAAGAGGGCGATGTCGACGGAGTGCCGGGTGGAGGCGATCTGCTTGGCCTCTGCCTTGATGGCAGAGTCCTTGACGAACACCTTCGGCTCGGCCTTCTGGCCGATGCCCTTGATGGCCAGGTCTGCGAGTCCGTCGAGTTGGCGGGCGCTGAGGAAGAGCAGGTAGGAGGACTGGGGGGCTTGGGGCTCGGTTGTCTCGTCCTCCGTGCCGTCCTTGTCCTTCCCCTTGGCGGGGGGCTTGCGCGTTTCGAGCTTGGCGCCGGTGGCGGTCTGGATGATCTCGACTGCCATGAGCCATACCTGGTCGGTGGTCAGCGTTTCCTGGCGCGCGATGATGCGGTCGCTGAGGGCCTCGACGACCTTCTTGGTGCGGACTCCCAGATCGGCGGGGTCCAGCAGTTCGTTGAAGGCCGCTCGGGTGGCCTTCTTCCATGCCTGGCTGGACACCCGTGAGCGCCGGACGCCGCCGTAGACCGCGCTCTTGGGGGCTCCCGTGTCGTCCCTGTTGATGTTGCTCGGCGGGACGGTCTGCAGGATGTGTACGTCGAGGATGGTGCGGCTCATGTCTGGTCCTTCATGTCGTCGCGGTCGGCGGTCGCGTGCGTGTCGGGTGCTTCAGGCGTGCTGTTTCGCGGTCGCTCGGGGTCGGTGGGCCGCCGGTAGGCGTGGAAGTCTCGTCCCCATGCCTGACGTACCCGCGTGGGTCCGCCGGGCTTCTGCCATTGCTCGAGGTGGTCGGCGAGGAGGCCGTAGTCGAGCGGGATCTCCGCCTTGCGCAGGAGTACAACCAGTTCACGCAGCCGGTGGCTGAGCACGTCGAACGTCGTCGCGGTGCCTGCGCGTAACAGGCGTTTGCGGATCGGTTCGTCGGATTCGGTGCCGGCCATGAGCCGCCGGACGGCGGCACCCAGGGATGCTCCGTCGTCGGCGTGCATGGCTTTGGTGCGGTTGGACTGCTGGTGCAGGGCCCACAGGGTCACGGCGACGTGAGCGGCGCGTTCGGCGCGCACGGCCTTTGCTTCGCTCAGGGGGCGGTCCTCGGGCTGTGCTGCATAGAACTGTTCGATGCCGAGGAGGCCCCAGAGGTCAGGGGTCTCATTGGCCTGGCGGCCGATTCCGCGGCGCAGCCGGGCGAGGTCCTGGACGGCTCGGGGGCTGTCTTTGCGGTAGCCCTCCTGGAGGCTGGAGACGCGGGCCGTCACGGCCCATCGCAGTGGGGAGGGGTGGTCGGGTTTCCTGGGCCCTGCGGTGGCAGTGGCCTGTTGGGGCGCAGGTGGCGACGCGGGCGCCGGGATGTGCGGCGCAGTATCTGTCATGGGGCGAGCTCCTTGGTGGGGTCCGTGTCCTCTGTGCCGTCGGCGCCTTCCGCCGACCCCGCGGCAGGGAGTGGGAGGGCCTTGGCGAGCCTTGCGTGGAAGATCCGCTCGGATTCGGCGTTGTCCAGCCATCCGGCCTCATTGGCGTCGGCCAGGATGGTGTCGGCTGCGCTGCGCAGGATCCGGTAGGCCGTGCGCCGCCAGGCGTCGCGGGCAGCTGAGGGATCTTCGGCGTTGCCGAGGGCGGCGAGCCATTGCCGGTAGGGGCCGTCGAGGAGGCCGAAGCCGAGGTCGCGCGCTGTGTCGCTGGGCGCTTCGGCGGGTCGTCCGGCGGTCCTGGCCAGGTCTCCGGCGAGGTCTCCCAGGGCGTTGACGGCCTTGGTGCTGTCTTCTACCGCTCCGGTTGCTTCCTGCGCGTAGGTCGGGTTGTGCTCGTGGAGCAGGATGACGGGCATGGCGACCCCGTCGTCGACCACCTCGTCGATGACCGACTGCTGTGTTCCGTAAACAGCACTGATCAGTCGGGGGCGGATGAGCAGTTCCCGGGGCAGCAGCTTCTCGTGGGTGAGTTCGGCGATCCACTTCAGTACGCCGGCACGCAGGTACTTCGCAGGATCTGCGTGCTGAGCGGTCTGCTCCTCCGACTGGGAGGACAAGAGGGCGGCGAGGCTGCGCCAGGCGGAACGGGCTGGATCGTGCTGGCGCGGCATATAGACCCGGGGCAGGCTGAGCTTCTTCTCTTGCGGGATGCTGCGGCGCCAGCCGCTCATCGGTTCCCGGGTGTGCGCGTTGGGGACGGGCAGGGGGTCCCCGTAGGACAGCACCACCCCCCGTACGGCCTGGCCGTCGTGATGGAGACGGACACGGCGGGACTGCCATGTGTACAGGTCTCGGGGACCGGTCGGCCTGGCCGCCAAGTCGCTCTGTACGTCCGGTCCGCACTGTTCCCTGCGCCAGGCCGGCCTGTCGTCCTTGTCGACGGTGAGGGCGTAGGTATCGGATGCCACCAGGTTGAGGAGGAGGGTCTGCTGCAGGTCGTCGCCCTCGGCGAACACTCCCCCGAGGTTTCCCGCCCAGCCGACTCCCTGGGGGTACCCCTTGCCTCCCTTGACCCTGGGGTCACCCATGGCTCCGGACTTGATTCCCGAAGTGTCGAATGCGTGGGCGTGGACGAGCCATCGTGCCGCCTCCGCGAAGGGAAGTTGCAGGACTCCGGGCCGGCGCATGCTGAAGAACGGGTCGCCGTTGGGCACGTCAGCCACGATCCGGTTGAGGGACGCCACCTCGGCCTTCTGTGTCTGCAGGTCGGCGACCTGCATGAAAGGCTGGCTGGGATGCAAGAGATCGAAGCGCTCGCGGTGGCGGTCGAGGTAAGGGCCGACTGCGGCGAGCGGTTCGGGGCTTTCGCTGAGCTCCTGCCAGGCGTCGATGTCCTCGGGGCCGTCGACGGCGTCGTGGAGGATGGCGAGCAGGAGACGCATCAGTGCGAATTCCTGCGTGGGTACGTCACCCACGAGCCGGCGGATGTCGGGGGCTCGGGCGAAGACCTCCTTCAAGGAGAGTTCCGCTGCCGTGCCGTCCCGTAACTGGACGGGCAGCCACGGACGGGAGACGAGGTCGAAACTGGGCACGCCTTTCACCAACTTCACGTCCTGGGCGCCGGCCGGAGTGACCTCCAGGCCGTCGGTTTCGCTGTATCGAAGGTCGAAGCCTGCCAGACGGGTCTGACAATCCTCGTCGAGCACGAGAAAGAGCTCTCCGGCGAGGGTGTGGCTCTCCTTGGCCTGCCATGCCTTGGGGCGGAACTGCTCCAGTTCCCCGATCACGCGGTCGATCAGCCATGGTTTGGAGAAGTGGTACGGAAGCCGCAGAGCGCTGACTGCGGCGGCGCGGACCGCTCGGGGGGCTGGTACGGCGTCCAGGGGAAGCTCCAGACCGCCGAGTCCGCGTATCAGCGAAGGCAGCGTGGCATAGCTGCCGTCGGTGCGGCGCTGGATGACGAGTACCTCGATGGATTCCTCGCCGTCCCGGACCTGCGCACGGCCGGCTCGAGTGTCGTCGGCATCGCCCACGCCGGCGTCGATCCATCCGACGAGAGACCGTCCAGGCTTTCGCACTTCGTCGATCCGGAACGCCTGCGCCTTACGACGCTGTTCGGCGATGGCCTGGTCGTGATCGGCAAGCGCGGCGTCCATGGTTTCGGTCCAGGTCTCCGGTACGCAGGGAGTCGCCTGTGCGTACGCTTCCTGAACGAGCGGGCTGATGTGGTCGGGCAGGACCAGGGGGCTCTTGCCCCAGTAGGGGCGCAGGACGGCCAAAGCGCGGATCAGGGCCTGGGACCCGTACACCGCGGCTGACCCTGCTGCCGGGACCGGTGGCTCCGCTGCCCAGTCGACGCCGGTGATCAGGCAGCGAGGGGTGCGGAGGCGTGGCGGCCTCTGCGATTGCCCGTGGCCGCGGGGGTGGCGGTGCAAGCGTCCCATTCTTTGCAGGACCAAGTCGATGGGGGCGAGATCGGTCACCAGGAGGTCGAAGTCAATGTCGAGTGACTGTTCGGCCACCTGGCTGGCAACGACGATGTGCCGGTCTTTCGGGCGGTTGCCGGAGGTGCCGAACCTGGCGACGAGTTCTTCGTCGTTGTGTGCCCGGTCCAGGTCGACGAAGCGGGAGTGCGCCACCGTCACCGATTGCGGCCCGAAGCGCTCGCGCAGGACTTCGGCGGTTCTCAGGACCCGGTCGACGGTGTTGCGGACGACGAGCGCACAGCCGCCGCCGGCGAGCTCGCTCTCCAAGCGGTCGGCGAGACCGCCCAGTCCGTCATCCAGCTGTTCCAGGGTGATCTCGCTGTACCGGTCGGATGCAGCCTCGGGAGTTCCGAAGACCGTTTCCTGGCTCTCGGACACCATGCTGATCAACGGATAGGGATTCGTTTCGGGCAGTGCCGGCTGCGTGTCGGCCGAACCGCGGTAGGCAAGGGCGAGCGCCTGACGGCGGGCTGCGGGCAGAGTCGCCGACAGCATGACCACGGGTACCTTGTAGGCGCCGAGCCAGGACAGGACGCGTTCGAGGTATTCGTTCATGTAGGCGTCGTAGGCGTGGACCTCGTCGATGACGACGACCTTGCCGGCCAGGGCCAGGTGTCGCAGGGCGAGATGCCGGCTCTTGAGCCCTGCGAAGAGCAGTTGGTCGATGGTGCCGACGACGAAGGGTGCGAGCATGCCCTTCTTCCGGCCTCGCAACCACTGATGGGCGACCAGTTCCGACGCGGCGGCACACCGGTCGTCTTTCACAGCGCGCAGGGATTCGGTTGCTCCGTCGAGGTCGACGGCGGCGATCTCACGGGCGCCGGCCCGCATGTCACGAGCGAAGTCGTCGTTGAGGAAGGCCTTGGAATGGGCCAGTGAGACGGTGCGGGTGCCTTCACCCGGGAGGCGTTTGAGCCAGCCGCGCAGACGGCCGTACATCGCGTTGGCCGTTGCACGAGTGGGCAGGGCGACAAAGCATCCCCCGGCCCGGGTGCGGGACGCGAAGATCTCGGCCACCGCGAAGGCAGCTTCGGTCTTCCCCTCCCCCATGGGGGCTTCGATGATCATCAGGCTGGCGGACTCGCCCTCGCGTGCCAGTCTCACTGCCTCGGCCTGCAAAGGGCGCGGGTGCGAAAGCGAGAACCGGTCCGCGAAAAGCGCCTGGGGAGATTCCGTCACGTCTGCGGCGGACCAGGGCGGCGGCAGTTCGATCCCACGCCATGCGGCCTCGATCCGCTCCGCTTCATCACGGGGACGGTCCTCCGGGTACAGCAGGAAGAGGTCCGAGTTGCTGGCGATCCAGTCGGCCAGAATGACCAGGGCGGCGAGCACCACCTGGACAGGCTGCGGAAGTTTCACGGACCGCCAGTGCGGCAGTCGTTCCTCCACTCCGTACGCCGTGGCACAGGTATCGAGGAGCTCCGTCTGTACGTCGTGCCAGAGCTGTTCGCTCGGGCCTGGGGTGCGCAGGAGCTCGGTGTGCTGGTGCAGATAGGGAAAGGCGTCGTGCCCAGGAGGGACCCCGTGGTGGCCTCCCACCGCGACCGCAAAGGTCATGGCGGCGCGGGGGGACCAATCGCGCCGCTCCAGCCACTCCTCCAGGATGACCTGTCCAGCCAGCCCGTGGGGTGCGCGCTTGCGTGCGTCCCCGAACTGCCGTGCAGTGGGCATCTCCAGACCGGCCTCACGCATGGCGTCGGCGAGTACGTCCACCTGGCAGGCGAACGCCGGTGTGGCCTTCCCGATGTCGTGGATGCCCGCCAGCCACACGACAAGGAGTCTGGCGTCCTGGTCCCCGCCGGGCAGTCCGTCCGCGACGAGTCTGCGCACGTTGTGCGGCACCCACTCGTCCCAGAGTCGACCTGCCATCGCAGCGGAGTCGGCCATGTGCCGCCAGAGCGGTAGCCACTTTGCATCCTGCTGAACATGCTTGGCCCAGACGGATCGGGCAGCTTGCGTGAGACCCTCGCTCCATTGCGCTACGTCGTGATGCATCCGAAATCCCCCCGAATCGCAGTGCTTAAAGGCAGTGGGCGACATCGAATCCCCACCGCGAAGCGGGCTCCTCCCAACTCCGCGAGCGGAGGGGAGGGAGCCCGCTCATAATCGGGGCACGGGGTGTACCCCGAACGGTATTACGCCTCAACCACCCGTGTGAGTGACGCGCGCGCTGCGATGACCAGCACGACTACGACGAGAGCGATGAGCGTCGAGAGGCGGATCCAGGCGTCGAGCGGCAGCTGGGATCCGCCGCCGCCCATCAGCACGGCAACAAGGACGGGCAGCAGCCACGACTGTGACTGCTGCCCGATGGTGACCTGGGGGATCCGGCGGGGTAACGTTCGAGGCATTCGCTTCTCCTTCTGCGAATCGGGGTCGAGCCCGCCATGTGTCTTAGCCCGACGGGGCGGGCTCGACCTTCGCGAGTGGGCGCAGTTCTGTCCATGGTCGTCGCAGAGTTCCTGAGACGCCATCAGCTGAGACGCTACCGCATCCTTCCAAGATCCATTACCTCTCGGCCATAGCTCTGTTTCGCAGGCCTTTTGACGCTGAGCATGCACAGTTGAGGAAGTGTTCGACATGGCCAAAGACATCACTATCCCCACCAGAGTGGGGAGCAACATCATGCTGAGCACGCACAGGGATCATCCCCTTGGGGCATCAGGGAGCAGAGATCACACAGGGCCACCATGCGTGGACTCAAAGGCACGGTACCCAGACACATGAACAATGCGCAGCCCTTCCCGCCAAGATAACCAGCAGGCTTTTGCAAGTTGGCACTCATACTGCGGCCATCCAACGGGCGAGCGGTGGACTTCACAGAGTTGCCGCCAACTTGAAATCGCAGGTCAAAGGGCCGGTGTGACCGGGCCCCGGGTACTCGTGCTGGTCGGTTGTCTGGGGTGTAGATCGCTTGCCGGCGGTCGGCTGTCGCTTCTTGAGGTACGTCTCGTTATGTAGGCCCTCGCAGCAGGGTCATCCCCGCGGGTGCGGGGAGCAGCATGGGCGGTACGACGGACAGGTGCGGGTGGCGGGGTCATCCCCGCGGGTGCGGGGAGCAGGTCTCCCGGCCACGTCTCCAGCCACAGCGCCCGGGGTCATCCCCGCGGGTGCGGGGAGCAGGCCGCGCCCCCGGTCCCTGCCAAGGCACGCG
>NZ_JZWV01000964.1 GCF_000966975.1 Streptomyces katrae
CTGGGGGAGTTCCGGCTGGGCGGAGGCGGGGGGTCATCCCCGCGGGTGGGGAGCAGCTTGGAGCGTGCCATGAGCTTTCCCCCAGCGGGGGGTCATCCCCGCGGGTGCGGGGAGCAGTCGACCTGCCCGATGTCGCTGGTGACGTAGACGGGGTCATCCCCGCGGGTACGGGGAGCAGCGATCCAGACACTCTGTGACGCGGATCACTCGAGGGTCATCCCCGCGGGTGCGGGGAGCAGCGCCGTCCCTCCACCACCAAGCCGAAAGGGCCGGGGTCATCCCCGCGGGTGCGGGGAGCAGTGTCACCAGGTTCGGAGACTGGGCCGCTTGTGGGGGTCATCCCCGCGGGTGCGGGGA
>NZ_JZWV01000965.1 GCF_000966975.1 Streptomyces katrae
GCGGGGTCATCCCCGCGGGGGCGGGGAGCAGCGAGTACCGCAGCCGCGGCGCCGTCAGACCGCAGGGGTCATCCCCGCGGGTGCGGGGAGCAGTAGGTGACTTCGGATACCATGCGGCCGACTCCGGGGTCATCCCCGCGGGTGCGGGGAGCAGCGTGAAGGTGGTGGCGTGATGGAGAGGCTCGTGGGGTCATCCCCGCGGGTGCGGGGAGCAGTCTCTCGACACCCTCGACGCTCTCCTCGACGAGGGGTCATCCCCGCGGGTGCGGGGAGCAGTCGTACTTCGCCAGGATGTCGATGGCCTCGTGGGGGTCATCCCCGCGGGTGCGGGGAGCAGCCAC
>NZ_JZWV01000966.1 GCF_000966975.1 Streptomyces katrae
CGCCCGCACCGCCCGCACCGGAGCCGCCCGCGCCCCGGGTGTACCGGGCGCCCGCGCCTCCCCCGACGGAGCCCGCGCCCACGCCGCCCGCCCCGGCCCCGAAGCCGCCGGCGCCGAAGCCCAAGGTGCCTCGGCCCGCGTACCACACGGCCGCACGCAAACCGGTCGAACACCACATCTCGCCGGTCACGTTCACGCTGATGACCGCCGCCCCCGCCGTGCTCGCGATCGTCGCGCTGCGCCCGCGCTAGGCCGTGTCCGTCACCGGCCGAGGCCCGTCGCCCACCGCGTGCCGCCCGCCGCCCGCCGCCGGCCGCCCGC
>NZ_JZWV01000967.1 GCF_000966975.1 Streptomyces katrae
GCCCGGCACCCACCGCCGGCCCCGAGGCCGGCGTCCACCACTCGCCACCGCCCACACCGATTGGGAGTCGTCTTGTCGGAATGGCTCGTCCTGACCCTCGCGATGGCCGCGGCCTGTGCCGTGGTGCTGTCCATCGCCTTCTTCAACCACCGCAGGATCACGGAGGACGACGACCCGGACGAGACCCCGGACGTCATCGAGTACATGACGATGATGATCGGGGTGATCTACGCGATCGTGCTGGGCCTGGCGATCGCGGGCGTCTGGGAGGGCCGCGGGGCCGCCCAGGAGTACGTGCGCCAGGAGTCCCAGGCCCTGCACGAGATCAGCGTCCGCTCCGAGGTCTACCCGGCCGAGGTGCGCAAGAGGATCCGCTCCGACGTCGACGCGTACGTGACCTACGTGGTCGACACGGAGTGGAAGCACATGTCCCAGCAGAACGAGATCACCGACCGGAGCGCGGAGCTGCTCGAGAAGATCCGCCGCGACGTGACGGACTACGAGCCGCAGACCGACCACGAGGGGCAGGCCTACCAGCCCCTGGTCGACCAGGTCGCGCTGGTGGACGACGCCCGCAACGCCCGCGGCGAGAGCGCCGGGGCCACCATGCCCGGGGTGGTGTGGTTCGGACTGATCGCCGGGGCCCTGGTGACGGTCGGGATGATCTTCACCCTGCAGATCCGCCGCTCCTTCCGCGAACTCCTCCTCGCCGGCCTGTTCAGCGCCCTGATCGCCTTCCTGCTGTTCCTGATCTGGGACTTCGACGCACCCTTCGGACGGGGGATCGCGGCCACCGCCGAACCCTTCCTGACCCAGTTCCCCCACCTCGGCCTGAAGAGCTGAGCCGCCGGGGCGCGGCCGGGCCCGGTAAACCGCGGACGGGGGGTGCGTCCCCGGTTCGGCCTACGGCCGTGCCCCATTCGCCCGCTCCTGATCGCGGGCCACCGGGCCGGGACCTAGCGTGGCGAACATCGAGGCGCACGACCCCCACGTGCGGAAAGGCTGCGCGCTTGCGTCTCGGAGATCCGGAGGAACGCGATCATGGGTGCGATACGCAGCTCCGCCACCGCCCTGCTGAGCGCCGGCGCCACGGGCCTCGCCCTCGCGCTCGGCGCCTTCGGCGCGCCCGCCGCCCTCGCGGCCGAGGCGGCGCCCGCCACCTCCTTCGCGTTCGCCGTCACCCCCTCGCGGATCGCGCCCGGCGGTACGGTCACCCTCTCCGTCAGCAACTGCGGTGCCGCGTACGCCACCGCCTCGTCCGGGGTCTTCGACACCGTGACCATCGAGCGGGGCAAGACCGTCAAGGTCACCATCGACCGCGACGCCCGGCCCGGCGCCCTGTACTCCGTCACCTTCACCTGCGGCTCGGAGAACGGCTCCGCCGATCTCACCATCCTCGGCGGGACGACGCAGCCCACCACCAGCTCCACCACCGGCACCCGGCGCACCCCCTCCCCGGCCGCCACCTCCGGCTCGGGCCTGCGCCCGCCGCCCTCCACCACCTCGCCGCCACGGACCACACCGCCGGCCCGCACGACCACGCCCGCCCGGACCACACCGCCGGCCCGCACGGCCCCCGTCCCCCGCGCGACCACCGCCACGCTCGGCGTCCGCGGCGGGCTCGGCGGCAGCATCGCCGGCGCGGACCCGGCCGAACTCGGCGCCGGCGCCGCCCTCTTCATCGCCGCCGCGGGCGGCACGGCGTACGCCCTGCGCCGGCGCCGCCGTGCGGCCCGCGGCCACTGACCCCGCCCGGGCCGGACGCGGACGCGGCCGGGCCCGGGGCGGAGCCGTACGCCCCTGGAACCCCTCAGGAGCGGGCGGCCGCGGGACGGCGGCGGCGCACCACGTGCACACCCGCGCCGAGCGCGGCGGCACCGACCAGGCCCGCCCCGATGGCCGTCTCGGCGGTGGACGGGCCGAAGGAGCCGCCGAGGCCGCCCTGCGCCCCGTTGCCCGCCAGGATGGTGAAGCGGTGCGTGGCGACCAGGCTGTTGTCGTGGCACTTGACCGACAGGGTGTGGTGGCCCGGCGAGGCGTGGTTGAAGATCCGGACGGTCGCGAAGCCGATGGAGCCGGCCGACAGGTTGGTCTGCGGAAAGTTGCCGTGCGACCAGACCGTGCCGCCGTGGCCGCAGCCGGCCGCACTGACCTGCATCGAGGCGCCCTGGTGCACGGAGTACGGGTTGACCGTGACGTTGCTCGGCCCGTTGCCGCTGCCGTTCGGGTTGTTCGCGGCGGCGAACGGGGCACTGAGCCCGAGCGCGGCGCAGGCGGCCGCGGTCACGGTGAGAGCGCGGTAAGCACGCATGGTGGAACCTCCAGCGGGAGAGCGCCCCGGAGCGGTGGCCCGGGCAGATCGACGAGAACGCCTCCCATCACGAACCCTCCGGGCGGCACGCAACCAGCGCATTTCCGCGCTTGGTCCGCCCGGTTGAGCGACACGCCGAAGGGCGCGCGCCCCATCTGACGGATCCGCAGGTCACGAGCCGTCAGGCATTTATGTGATGATTACCTGGATGGCCGCACCCCAACCGGGCGCACCACCCGTTCGCCGCTCCCCGATCGCCGTCCCGCCGTTCCAGCCTTAGCGTGCGGGAAGAAGGGCGTACAGGGGAGGGACTGGAACGCGGGTCGGGACCCCCGCGTCGGGAAGGGAGAGCCATGCTCGAGGACGAGACCGAGCAGCGGCCGAGGAGACGCTCCCCTTGGGGCGTGCTCGCACTGGCACTGCTCAGCGGCCTCGCCATGATGCGGAACGGGGCGAACGTGGAGGACGGGCCGCCGCAGCCCACCGCGGCGGCGGCCGTCGCCGCGCGGGCGGACCAGCAGCCGGGCAACGCGCCCACGCCGCCCGCGGACATGGAGGTGCTGGACCACTCGTCGGTGCAGCGCATCCGGATTCCGACCATCAACGTGGACGCTCCGGTGATGACGGTCGGTCTGGACGCCCAGGGCTGGATCGACGCCCCGCCGCCGCAGGACCGCAACCTGGCGGGCTGGTACCTCAACGGCATCTCGCCGGGCCAGCAGGGGTCGGCGGTGATCGTGGGCCATGTGGACAACGCGCAGGGCCCGGCGGTCTTCTACGGCCTGGGTTCGCTCAAGCCGGGCAACCACATCGAGGTGGAGCGCTACGACGGCCGGACGGCCGTCTTCGAGGTGTACGGGGTGGAGGTGTTCGCGAAGGACTCCTTCCCCGGCGCGCGGGTGTACGGGGACACCGGGCACCCGGAGCTGCGGGTGATCACCTGCGGCGGCGGCTACTCGAAGGCCAAGGGCTACGACGGCAACGTGGTGGTCTTCGCGCGG
Source organism: Streptomyces katrae (assembly GCF_000966975.1). Classification (GTDB taxonomy): domain Bacteria; phylum Actinomycetota; class Actinomycetes; order Streptomycetales; family Streptomycetaceae; genus Streptomyces; species Streptomyces katrae. Next base: position 3,313 of record NZ_JZWV01000967.1, read on the forward strand.
ATGGTGGAGGCGCGCTGAGCAAACGTTTCGCCCGGGAGGGCCACCGCCCCCGTACGGCGGCGGCCCTCCGGCGCCCCCCGGCTCCGGGCACGGGCGCCCGGCTCGGGCACGGCCCGCGGCCGGGCCCCGGCCCGCGGCCCGCGGCCCGCTCAGCGCGGCGGCAGCACCGGGAGGGTCATGCGGTAGCCCCGGCCGAGGAGCTGGGGGAGGTAGGTCTCCAGTGCCCGGACGCTCTGCGAACGGTTGCCGCCGGCGTCGTGGTTCAGCACGATCACGCCCGGCGCGCCCCGTAACCACAGCGGGGGCGCGCCGACGGCCTGTTCGACGACCTCGCTGGTGCGCCCGATCTCCGATTCCAGGGCGGACCGGGTGAGCTGGGGGATCTGCGGGTGCGTCCAGGTGTGGTTGCCGATGACGTGCCCTTCGGCGGCCATCCGCCGCAGCAGGTCGCGGTTGTCGGTGGCCATCTCCCCGCAGACGAAGAACATGGCGCGGACCCCGTACCGGCGGAGGGTGTCGAGGATGGCCGGGGTGTAGCGGGGGTCGGGGCCGTCGTCGAAGGTGAGCAGCATGGCCCGGTCGCCGGCGGCCGGCCCCTGGGGCAGTTCCAGGATGGGCCGGGTGCGGACGGCGGGTTTCCCGGCGGGCGGCCTGGCGGGCGCCTCGGCGGTCATCGGCTGGAGCCGGTGGGAGGCGTCGGGGTGTCCTTCCGGGTGTGCGCCCGGGGCACCGGCGGCCCCGGGGCCGCGCGCGGGTTCGGGGGCGCCGCCCGGGGGCGTCCCGGAGGGTCCGGCCGTGGGCCCGCCCTCGCCCCCGCTGAGCAGTCCGGAGGAGGCGGCGGCCGCGATTCCGAGGAAGACGGCGGTACGCAGGAGCACGCGTCGCCCTACTGTCGGCTCGTCATTTGTCATTATTACTACGTATCAACGACATCGCCGAAGATGTCGAGAGGCGCGGACGCTCTCCGTCCGCCTCACCCGCCCGGACCAGTCAGTTCTGGCGTACCAGCGGGAACGGAAGCGTCTCGCGGATCGTCAGTCCCGTGAGGAACATGACCAGCCGGTCGACCCCGATGCCCAGTCCGCCGGTGGGCGGCATGGCGTACTCCAGGGCGTCCAGGAAGTCGTTGTCGAGTTCCATCGCCTCCGGGTCCCCGCCGGCCGCGAGCAGGGACTGGGCGGTGAGCCGGCGGCGCTGCTCGACGGGGTCGGTGAGCTCCGAGTAGGCGGTGCCCAGTTCGGTGCCGAAGGCCACCAGGTCCCAGCGCTCGGCGAGGCGGGGGTCCTTGCGGTGCTGGCGGGTGAGCGGGGAGACGTCGGTCGGGAAGTCCTTGTAGAAGGTGGGGAGTTTCGTCCGTTCCTCCACCAGCCGCTCGTACATCTCCAGGACCACGTCGCCCCGGGTGTCCTCCGGCCCGTGCGGGACGTCGGCCCGGTCGCACAGGAGGCGCAGCCGGTGCTCCTCGGTGTCGGCGTCGACCTCTTCGCCGAGGGCCTCGCTGATGGCCCCGTACAGGGTCTTGACCGGCCAGGGACCGGAGATGTCGTGCACGACGAGCTTGCCGTCGGGGCCCGCCTTGTGGGCGATGGGCGAGCCGAAGGCGGCGGTGGCGGCGCCCTGGATGAGCTCGCGGGTCAGGTCGAGCATCACGTCGTAGTCGGCGAAGGCCTGGTAGGCCTCCAGCATCGTGAACTCGGGATTGTGCTTGTAGGAGACGCCTTCGTTGCGGAAGGTGCGGCCCATCTCGAAGACCTTCTCCATACCGCCGACGCAGAGCCTTTTGAGGTAGAGCTCGGGTGCGATGCGCAGGTACAGGTCGAGGTCGTAGGCGTTGATGTGGGTGCGGAAGGGCCGGGCGTTGGCGCCGCCGTGGATCTGCTGGAGCATCGGGGTCTCGACCTCCAGGAAGCCCCGGTCCAGGAGTCCCTGGCGCAGGGCCTGCACGGCGCTGGAGCGGGCCCTTACGACGTCGCGCGCGTCGGGGCTGGCGACGAGGTCGAGGTAGCGGCGCCGGACCCGGGCCTCGGGGTCGGCCAGTCCCTTGCGCTTGTCGGGCAGGGGGCGCAGGCACTTGCCGGTGAGCTGCCAGGAGTCGACGAGGACGGAGAGTTCGCCGCTGCGGCTGGCTGCGGCGGTGCCGCCGGCCACCACGTGGTCGCCGAAGTCGACCTGGGAGGTGAAGGAGTCCAGTGCGTCCGGCCCGGACTCCTCGCGGGTGAACATCAGCTGGACGTCGCCGGTCCAGTCGCGCAGGACGGCGAAGACCACGCCGCCGAGGTCGCGGACGACCATCACCCGGCCGGCGAGGACGACCGGCTCGCCGGTGCGGGCGCCGGACGGGAGCCGGCCGGGGTGGGCGGCCCTGAGCTGGGCGGCGGTGTGGGTGCGCTGCCGGATGCCCACGGGGTAGGGGTCGGTGCCGGCGGCCCGGATCCGCTCCAGTTTGGCGTGGCGGACGCGGACCTGTTCGGGCAGCCGCTCGGCGGGCTCCCGCTCGCCCTCCTGCACGAGGTCCAGGCCGAGGGAGTCGATGGAGGGCAGCCCGGCGGTGTCGGCGGGGGCGGTGAGGCCCCTGGGCCGGTGGCCCTTGCCCCACAGTTTGCGCAGGCTGGGCACGGAGACGAAGCCCTCGGCGATGCCGGAGGCGAGGCTGACCCGGGCGAGGGAGCCGGCGTCCTGGTAGCAGAGGAAGCGGGGGTACCACTCGGGCCCGTACTTGACGTTGGAGCGGTAGAGGGCCTCCAGCTGCCACCAGCGGGAGAAGAACAGCAGCAGCCGGCGCCACAGCTTCAGCACGGGGCCGGCGCCGATCCGGCCGCCCTCCTCGAAGGCGGAGCGGAAGACGGCGAAGTTGAGGGAGATCCGGCGCACGCCGAGGCCGGGGGCGGCCGCGCAGAGCTGGGCGACCATGAACTCCATGACCCCGTTGGGGGCGGAGCGGTCGCGGCGCATCAGGTCGAGGGAGATGCCGTCCTTGCCCCAGGGGACGAAGGACAGCAGGGCGATCAGCTCGCCCTGGGCGTCGAAGGCCTCCACGAGCAGGCAGTCCCCGTCGGCGGGGTCGCCGAGCCGGTCCAGGGCCATGGAGAAGCCGCGTTCGGTCTCGGTGTCGCGCCAGCGGTCGGCCCGGTCGACGATGGTGCGCATCTCCTCCTCGGTCAGGGCCGAGTGGCGGCGGATCAGGGTGGTGGCCCCGGCCCGCTTGACCCGGTTGACGGCCTGCCGGGTGACGCGCATCTCGCGGCCGTCGAGGTCGAAGTGGGCGACGTGCAGGATGGCCTCGTCGCCGAGCTGGAGGGCGCTGAGCCCGGAGCGGGCGTACGCGGTGGCGCCCTCCTCGGAGGCGCCCATGACGGCGGGCTGCCAGCCGTAGCGGCGGGCGACGGTCAGCCAGGCGTCGATGGCGGGGGTCCAGGCGGCGGGGTCGCCCACCGGGTCGCCGCTGGCGAGGCAGACCCCGGCCTCGACCCGGTAGGTGACGCCGGCCCTGCCGTTGGGGGCGAAGACCACGGCCTTGTCGCGCCGGGTGGCGAAGTAGCCGAGGGAGTCGGCACGGCCGTAGGCGGCGAGCAGGGCCCGGATGCGGAGCTCCTCGTCCCCGTGCAGGGCGGCGGTCAGGCGCTGGGAGCGGAAGAGGGTGGCGGCGGCGTTCAGCAGGGCGAGGGCGCCGAACAGGCCGAGGAGGAAGTAGAGGAAGCGGGGCGGGCGGCCGTCGAACTGCCGGGCGGAGAAGAGCCCGCCGAAGACCTGTTTGGCGGCCCAGTCCAGCCACTGGTCCTTGGGCAGGGTGCCGGGGAACAGCGCGACGAGGGCCCAGCCGAGGAGGACGGCGGCGAGCAGCCCGAGGCCCAGGACGAGCAGCGCGCGCCAGACGGCGCCCGGGCGGGAGGCGGCGTAGAACTCCTTGCGGGCGGCGATGAGCACGATGAGGGCGGCGACCGCGAGGGCCATGGACAGGCCCCCGACCCAGAGGTCCCCGTCCGCGATGATCAGGACGTCGACGAGGATCAGCAGGGCCAGATAGGTGACGACGATCCACCAGGCGATCTTCTTGCGGATGCCGAGCGCGGCGGCGAGGAGGAAGAGGAAGACGGCGTACGCGAGGTTCGCGCTGACCGGCACCACGAAGTCGTCGAGGAAGCGCACCACGGGCCGCAGCAGGCCCCGCAGCACCGGGGAGAGGGACAGCAGCGCGCACAGCAGCCCGAGCGTTCCGAAGAACGCCCCGAAGGCGTCCGGGACCCGGTTGAGGAACCTGCTGCGGGTACCGCGGCTCTGCTCCAGCGTGGCACTCATGCCATGCACTGTAGGGAGGGCCGCGCCGCGGCGCGCGCCGAACGCGGACGGCCTCGGCAGGGTGACGGAGCACGCGGGTACGGCATTCGAACGGGGTACGGCCGGGCCGGAGGCCGTCCTCGCGGGGTGGACGGTGGACGGTGCGCAGTCCGCTATCCGGCGCGCCGGAGGCCGACCTTGGCGGCGTCCCGGCTGAGGACCGCCTCGGTGATCTCCTCCTGGGC
>NZ_JZWV01000968.1 GCF_000966975.1 Streptomyces katrae
CCTCCTGGGCGCCCTCGTACTCGGCGTTGCCGGGGTCCTGGGCGAGGGCGGCGGGCAGGTTGACGACCCGGCCGGTTGACAGGTCCATCATCTGCGGGACGAACTCGGCCTTGGTGACCTGCCAGCGCTGTCCGGGCGCGGCGGGCGGGGCGAAGGTGAAGCGGCCGATGGAGCCGTAGTTGCCGCGCATGTCGCGGGCGCCGGTGTGGTTGAACATCTCGCCGGCCACCTGGTCGCCCATGCCGTAGATGATCCAGGTCCCGTTGACCTTCTCGTAGGCCTGCGGGATGTGCGCGTGCGTGCCGAGGATCATGTCGATGTCCGGGCGGCCGCCGGTCTGCGAGGCGGTGAGGGCCTTGCCGAGCGAGAGCTGGGTCTCGTCGGGTTCGGTCTGCCACTCGGTACCCCAGTGGAGGTGGAGGCTGACTAGCACCACGTCGGCGCCGGCCTTCCGGGCCGCCCGCGCGTCCGCGACGATCTTGTCCTCGCGCATCAGGTTGACCGCCCACGGCTGGCCGTCGGGCATGGGGTAGCCGTTGGTGTCGTAGGTGTAGGCGAGGTGGGCGACCTTGGCGGTGCCGGCCGAGTAGAGGGTGGTCCGGGCGGCTTCCGCGGCCGTGCGGGCGGAGCCGGCGTGGCCGAGGCCGACCTTGTCGAAGCGGTCGAGGGTGCGTTTCAGGCCTTCGGCGCCGTCGTCCAGGGTGTGGTTGGAGGCGGTGGAGCAGCCGTCGTAGCCGGCGTCCTTGAGGGCGTCGGCGACGGCGGGCGGGGAGACGAAGGCGGGGTAGCCGCTGAAGGGGCCGTCGTCGTCACCGTAGATGGTCTCCATGTGGCACAGGGCCAGGTCGGCGGCGGAGACCACGGGTTTGACCGCGGAGAACATGGGCCGGAAGTCGTACCCGTCGCCGCCCGCGTCGGCGGACGCCCGCTGGATGACGGAGGTGTGCGGGAGGACGTCGCCGCTCGCGACCAGGGTGAAGCCCCGGGCGCCCCCGCCGGGGGCGGCGGGGGAGGCGGATCCGGCCGTGCCGGCGGGGGCGCCGGCGGCGCTCGACCCGAGCCGGGCGGGTGCGGGGCGGCCGCCGGTGGTGGTGGAGCAGCCGGCGGCCGCGGCGGACAGCAGGGCGGCCGACAGCAGGGCGAGGGTCCGCCGGGTGCGCTTGGTCATCTGACCCAGCTCTCCTTGGATGGATTCAGAGTGGATTATCAGATCATCTGCAATCCCTATGAATCCATCGGAGAGGGCGCCCCGAGTCAAGGAACGGCGCCGCCCGCCCGTCCGGGCCTCACTCCGACGGCCCCGGCCGTTCGCCGTGCCGTTCAACCGTTCATCGTCCGGCGCGGCCGCCCACCGGACCACCCGGGTGCTTGGGCGCAACGGCGCCGCCGGACGGTTCCCGGGCGGCTCCGCGCAGGTGAGGGTGGGTGGAGCCGGACGAGCAGGATCCGCCGGCCCCTCCCCAGAC
>NZ_JZWV01000111.1 GCF_000966975.1 Streptomyces katrae
CACCCGTCCCCTACCGACCGTCCCCGTCCGGCCCGGGGCCGCCGCGGCTACCCTGCTGGAGTGAGCAAGAAGCCGAGCCCCCGCACCCCCGCCGCGTCCCCCGAAGGCCCCGCCGCCACGGCCGCGGAGCCCAAGACGCTGCCCGGCCGGCTGACCGCGGCCGCCGTACTGACCGCCCTGGAGGGCCTCGCCCTCGCCGGCCTCGGCGTCTACATGCTGTTCGTCGGCATCGCCGGCCACCCCGACTCCCCGCAGCAGGCCGAGACCGGGGGAGTGACCCTCCTCGCCCTCGCCGCCCTCCCGCTGATCGCGGCACGCGGGCTGCGCCTGGGCCGCCGCTGGAGCCGCGGCCCCGCACTGATCACCCAGCTGATGGCCCTCCCGGTCGCCTGGACCCTGTGGACCACCGGCGGAGCCATGACCGCCGCCGCCGTGGCCCTCGCCCTGGCCGCCGTGGCCGTCGCCGGGCTCCTGGTGAACCCGACGGCGACCGAGGCCCTGGGCATCGGACCCGCGGACCAGGCCCGATAACCCCTCCACCGCCCCTCGGTCACTCCTCCACGAGGAGCTTGTCCCGCAGCTGCGCCAGCGTGCGCGCCAGCAGCCGGGAGACGTGCATCTGAGAGATGCCCACCTCCTGGGCGATCTGCGACTGGGTCATGTTCCCGAAGAAACGCAGCAGCAGGATCCGCTTCTCCCGCGGCGGCAGCCCCTCCAGCAGCGGCTTGAGCGACTCGCGGTACTCGACGCCCTCCAGCGCCTCGTCCTCCGAGCCCAGGGTGTCCGCCACCGCGGGCGACTCGTCGTCCGTGTCCGGCACGTCCAGCGACAGGGTGCTGTAGGCATTGGCCGATTCCAGCCCCTCCAGCACCTCCTCCTCGGAGATCCCCAGCCGCTCGGCCAGCTCGTGCACCGTGGGGGAGCGGCCGTGCTGCTGGGACAGCTCCGCCGTCGCCGTGGTCAGCGAAAGCCGCAGCTCCTGCAGGCGCCGCGGCACCCGCACCGCCCAGCCCTTGTCACGGAAGTGCCGCTTGATCTCGCCGACCACGGTGGGAGTGGCGTATGTCGAGAACTCCACCCCCCGGTCCGGATCGAACCGGTCCACCGACTTGATCAGGCCGATCGTCGCCACCTGCGTCAGATCGTCCAGCGGCTCGCCCCGGTTGCGGAACCGCCGCGCCAGGTGCTCGACCAGCGGCAGGTGCATCCGCACCAGCCGGTTGCGCAGCTCCGCCCGCTCCGGCGAACCCTCGGGCAGCGCGCGCAGCTCGAAGAACAGGGCCCGCGCGCCACTGCGGTCCCGCGGATCCGGCAGCACCACGTGCGCCTCGTCCGCCGCCTCCGGGACCGGGGCCTCCGATGGCTGGGGTTGGTCGTGCTGGTTCTCGCTCATAGGGCCCGCCCGTCGCTCCGCCGAGTCCAAAAAGCCGTCTTCCGCATCCGCGTCAGCCGGGTGCGGCCGGGCGTGGTGCTGCTCCGGGATGCCGCCGTCGACCTCGTGCCGTACCCGGGGCCGATCCCCGCCCCGCACCGGGATCTCCCCGCCGCTCACGCCGGGCCTGGCCCCGCGCCGCGCTGTTTGTAGAGGCTGATGCTCACCGTCCGGTTGTCCTCGACCGTCGCCTCGACCTTGCCGGCCAGCGCCGACAGCACGGTCCACGCGAACGTGTCCCGCTCCGGCGCGCGCCCGTCGGTGGTGGGCGCGGAAACGGTCACTTCCAGCGAATCGTCGATCAGCCGGAAGACGCAGCTGAGGACGGAGCCCGGCACGGCCTGCTGGAGCAGGATCGCGCAGGCCTCGTCCACCGCGATGCGGAGGTCCTCGATCTCGTCGAGGGTGAAGTCCAACCGTGCCGCGAGACCGGCCGTGGCCGTTCGCAGCACCGACAGGTAGGCACCCGCAGCCGGCAGCCGGACTTCCACGAAGTCCTGGGTCCCGGGCTCGCCTGCGATCTGGGACACCCTCACCTCCAAGGTGGTACGAGCTCTGTTCGCCGGTGACGCTATCGCGATCCGGGCGATCGTGTCGCGGCACCCCTCATGACGCCGGAAGACGCCCGCCGTGGAGCGACCGGGCCGACCCCACCTCCGTGCAGTGACTGATGGTAAGCCCATGAGTACGCACAGTGGCTAGGGGTCTGCGGGCCCAATTCGGGGGAACCGGCGGAGGGTTGAACTACCCCGCTTCAGACGATCGAACCGTCGACAAAACACCAACGCCACGTCTCGCCCGGTTCGAAGCTGCGCATCACCGGATGGCCCGTCTCCTGGTGGTGCGCCGTGGCGTGCCGGTGGGGAGAGCTGTCACAGCAGGCCACGTACCCGCACCCGAGGCACATCCGCAGCTGGACCGGATGGCTCCCGAGCACTTCGCATTCCGGGCAGGTCAGCGCATGCGGGACGGGCTCGGGGCGCGGCAGTTCGGCAACGTGGGTGCACTCGCTCATGATGGCCAGGTTACGGCCAGGGCGCGGGTGGGACATCGGCGACGACGGATGGGGATGGATCTTCGATGGAGGTATTGCCGCTGGTGGCGCTGGTGGCGGTGAGCACCGCCGTGGCGGGGGCGGCCCGGCGCACGCCCGTGCCGGCGCCGCTGCTGCTGGTCGCGGTGGGACTCGTCGCGGCGTACGTGCCGGGGGTGCCCTCGTACGCCCTCGACCCGCACATCGTGCTGCCGCTGCTGCTCCCGCCGCTGCTGCACACGGCCGCGGTCGACAGCTCGTACCTGGACCTGCGGGCCAACGCACGGCCGATCGCCCTGCTGTCGGTGGGGTACGTGCTGTTCGCGACGCTGGTGGTGGGCTGGGTGACGTACCTGGCCGTGCCCGGGGTGTCGCTGCCGGTGGCGCTGGTGCTGGGCGCGGTCGTGGCCCCGCCGGACGCGGTCGCGGCGACCGCGATCGCGCGGCGGCTGGGGCTGCCGAACCGGGTGACGACCATCCTGCAGGGCGAGTCCCTGGTGAACGACGCCACCGCCATCACCGCCTACAAGGTGGCCCTGGCCGCGGTGGTCGGGACGAGTGCGGGCTGGTCGGGCGGACTCGCCGAGTTCCTGCTGGCCTCGGTGGGCGGGGTGGGGGTCGGCCTGCTGCTGATGGTCCCGATCCACCAGCTGAGGAAGCGGCTGAAGGAGCCCCTGCTCCAGAACACCCTGTCGCTGCTGATCCCCTTCGTGGCGTACGCGGCGGCGGAGCGGGTCCACGCGTCGGGCGTCCTCGCGGTGGTGGTCGTGGCCCTCTACATCGGCCACCGGAACTGGCAGGTCGACTTCGCGACCCGGCTCCAGGAGGAGGCGGTGTGGAAGGTCGTCGCGTTCGTCCTGGAGTCGGTCGTCTTCGCGCTGATCGGCCTCCAGCTGCCGGTGGTGCTGAAGGGGCTCGGCGAGTACGAGGGGATCGCGGCCGCCTGGTACGCGGTCGCGGTGTTCCTCGTCGTGGTGGTGGCCCGGTTCGTGTGGGTCTTCCCGGCGACCTTCGTGCCGAGGTGGGTCTCGGAACGGATCCGCACGCGGGAGCCCGACACCGACTGGAAGTCCCCGGTGATCGTGGGGTGGGCCGGGATGCGCGGGGTGGTCTCGCTGGCGATCGCCTTCTCCGTGCCGATGACCGTGCCGCACCGCAACCTGATCCTGTTCCTCACGTTCACGACGGTGATCGGGACGCTGGTGGTGCAGGGCCTGACCCTCCCGCCGCTGATCCGGGCGCTGCGGCTGCCGCCGCGCGACGCCCAGGCCGAGACGCTGGCGGAGGCCCAGGCCCAGAGCGAGGCCTCCCGGGCGGCCGAGGAACGCCTGGCGGAACTGCTGGAGGACCCGGCGAACAGCACCCTGCCGCCGCCCCTGGTGGACCGGCTGCGCACGGTCCTGGAACGGCGGCGCAACGCGGTGTGGGAGCGGCTGGGCGAGGTCAACCCGGTGACGGGGGAGTCGGCGGACGACGTCTACCGGCGGCTGGCCCGCGAGATGATCGAGGCGGAGCGGGAGGTGTTCGTGGCCTTGCGCGACCGCCGGCGCATCGACGACGAGATGCTGCGGGGCCTGCTGCGCAGGCTCGACCTGGAGGAGGCGGCGGCCTACCGGGAGGAGGCGGGCTGACCCCGGGCCGGGCGCCTGCGGCCGCCCTGCGCCCGCTCTACGGCCGCCCCGTCACGATCGCCGTGAGCGTCGTGCCCCGGGGGAAGGCGCCCGCTTGCGTCAGGGTGGTCAGGGCCTGGAGGAGCTTGGCGACGTAGATGCGTTCCACCGGGAGGCCGTGGCGGGACTCGAAGTCCGCCGCGAAGGCTTCGAGGGATGCGGGGACGCGGGCGTAGCCCCCGTGGTCGTGGCCCTCGGCCAGGGTCCAGTTGGCGGTGGGGGCTCCGAAGGCCGCCGTCTGGAGGGAACGTATCTCCGGCTCCAGGAAGCCGCCCGCCAGGACCGGGACCCCCAGGGCGCGCTGACCGGGGGCCAGCCCGGCGGCCAGGCCGGCCAGGGTGCCCCCCGTCCCGCAGGCGACGGCCACCACGTCGCCGGCGCCCCGCAGTTCGCGCCCCAGCTCCGCACAGCCGGTGAGGGCGAGCGGGTTGCTGCCGCCCTCCGGGACCGGGTACGCGTCCGCCGCCCCGGCGGCGGCCAGGAGGCGGGCCAGGACCTCGGGCTCGGCCTTGCGCCGGTAGTCCGAGCGGGTGACGAAGTGCAGCCGCATCCCGTCCGCCGCGCAGCGGGTCAGGGAGTCGTTGAGGGGGCGGTCCGCGAGCTCGTCGCCGCGGACGATGCCGACCGTCTCCAGGCCGAGCAGCCGTCCGGCTGCCGCCGTGGCCCGGAGGTGGTTGGAGTAGGCACCGCCGAAGGTGACGAGCCGGTCGCGGCCCGCCTCCAGGGCCGCCCGGAGGTTCGGCGCGAGCTTGCGCCACTTGTTGCCCGGCAGCTCCGGGTGGACGAGGTCGTCGCGCTTGAGGAGGAGCCGGACGCCGCGCGCGCCGAAGCGTTCGTCGGCCGCCTCGACGAGGGGGGACGGCGGGCGCGGGCGCAGCTCGGGGTGGGTCACCAGCCCATTGTCACTTGAGCCGGTCGGCGATCCGTTCGCGGAGCCAGTCCATCGTGAAGCCCCTGGGGTCGATCTTGCCCGGCTGCCATTCGAGGTGGCCGATGACCGAGCGGGCCGTCCAGCCGTGGACGCGGCAGACGGCGGCCGCCGCGCGGGCCATCGCGTCGAGCTGGGCGGGCGGCCAGGGGTCCCGGCCGTCGCCGAGGTTCTCGCACTCGAAGCCGTAGAAGAAGCGATTGCCGTCGGTGTCGGCGTGGTGGACCGGGGGGAGGCGGCGCTCCGCGACGACCGCCGCCAGGACGTCGGAGTCGCCCGCGCCGGCGTGGTTGGCGCGGCCGTAGCCGACGAGGTGGACGCGGCCGTCCTTGGTGATGACCCCGTGGCAGAGCGGGCCGGGCAGGGCGCGGTCCCCGTCGCGGCAGAGTTCCACGGTGTACGCGGCGCCGTGGGTGACCGTGTGGTGGATCATCACTCCGTGCACCGGCCCCCAGGGGCCCTTGTGGTTGCGGTTGTGCGTGCGCCAGTTCCCGACCTCGACGACGGTCAGTCCTTCGGCGCGCAGGGCGTGGATGAAGCGGTCCGTGGACATGGGTGCGGACATGGCCGCCTCCCTTACGGTACGTGCTCGGTTCGTTACGTACCGGTGTAGTGGAAGCGGCCCTTCCGCGACTAGGGCGTGTTTCGGCCAGTCGGTCGGCCCACTGGTCGGCCGGCCGGCCGTCACGCCGAGGCGAGCCAGAGGTCCGGGCCGAAGACCTCGTAGTGGATGTCGGCCGCGGGGACCCCCTTGGTGATCAGCTGCGCGCGGACCGCCCGCATGAAGGGGAGCGGGCCGCAGAGGTAGGCCTGGGTGCCGGGGGCGACGGGGGTGCCGCCCAGGTCGAGGAGGCCGGTCGCGTCGCCCGGTTCCGCGTCGGACTCGTACCAGAAGCGGACCGAGGCCTCGGGCAGCTTGTGCGCCAGGGCGCGGTGGTCGGCACGCAGGGCGTGGTCCGCCGGGGTGCGGTCGGCGTGCAGGACGGTGACGGGGGCGGGGTGCCCGGTTTCGGCCAGGTGCTCCAGCATCGAGAGCATCGGGGTGCAGCCGATCCCGGCGGAGGCGAGCAGGAGCGGCGCCGTCGAGTCCCGCAGGACCAGGTCGCCGTAGGGGGCCGAGACGCGCAGGGTGTCACCGGGGCGGACGTGGGCGTGCAGGTGGCCGGAGACCTCGCCGTCGGGGCCCGCGCCGCCGTGGACCCGCTTGACCGTGATCGCGCGGGCGGCGGAGCCGGGCGAGCCGGAGAGGCTGTACTGGCGGATCTGGCGGGCGCCGTCGGGCAGTTCGGTCTGGACGGAGACGTACTGGCCGGGCCTGAAGCCGGGCGCGGGGGCGCCGTCGGCGGGGACGAGGTGGAAGGTGGCGCAGTCCGCCGTCTCCTCGGTCCGCGCGGTCACGGTCCACTCCCGCCAGACGTCCCCGGCCAGGACCCGGTGTTCGGCGTAGAGGCGCTCCTCGATGGAGATGAGGGCGTTGGCCATCAGCCAGTAGACCTCGTCCCAGGCCTCGGCGACCTCGGGGGTGACGGCCTCGCCGAGGATCTCGGCCATGGCCTCGAAGAGGTGCAGGCGGACGACCGGGTACTGCTCGCGGGTGACGCCGAGGGAGGCGTGCTTGTGGGCGATGCGGCCGAGCATCACGTCCGGGCGGGTGTCCGGGTGCTCCAGGAGGTGGGTGGCGAAGGCCGCGATGGAGCCGGCGAGGGCCTGCTTCTGGAGACCGGCGTTCTGGTTGCCCCGGTTGAAGAGGTCGCGCAGGAGCGCCGGGTGGGCCGCGAAGAGCTTCTCGTAGAACAGCTCCGTGATGTCACCGATGGCCGCGCCGACGGCGGGCAGGGTGGCGCGTACGGTCGCGGCCGACTTCTCGGACAGCATGGGGGCTCCTCGCGTGAGTGGGTAATTGGTATCTGAGGTTCGTATTTAAGGGTGTGGTGAACGGGAGGCTCGGCGGGCCGTGGGGCTCCGTCGGGCGGGGTGGGTCAGGGGGCCGCCGCGGCCGGGCCGCGGGCGGTGGCCGAGAGGCCGAGGAGGAGCGGGCCCGTGGGGGCCGCCACCAGTTCCTCCACCGTGAGCGGGTCCAGCGCGGCGAAGAAGGCCTCCTGGGCCCGGCGCAGCGCCCCGCGCAGGATGCACGCCCCGCGCAGCGGGCAGGGCGTGGCCCCGTCGCAGTCCACGACGTCCCCCTCGCCCTCCAGCTCCCGCACGACGCCGCCCACCGAGGCGGCGCGGCCGGCCGCGGTGAGCGCCAGCCCGCCGCCGCGGCCCCGCCGCGCCTCGACCAGGCCGAGGTGCTGGAGCCGGGCGACCACCTTGGCGGTGTGGGTGTACGGCACCTCCATGGTCGCCGCCACCTCGCGGGTGGTGGGGAGTTCCGCGTCCTCGACCGCCAGGCGCATCAGGACGCGCAGCGCCAGGTCGGTGAACCGGGTCAGCCTCATGGCCCCAGCGTAGGAAAACTGGCATGGCGGATGCAAGTTAAGTGATCCGCCGATCCCTTGATCCCTTGATCCGCTGAACCCTGAAGAATGCCCAGCCGGGCCGGGGGTAATCCCACTCTTTTGTGTAATGGTCCGACCGCATTGCGTGCTGAAAGGGTTCTCTATCGCAGACCATGGAGTGATCGAAAGGCAGAAGACATGTCGGTCCAGGCGGGCTCCGAATCCGAAGCCCAGACACCGCAGCGCAGTCTCGGCACCGCGGCCGCGCGGAACTTGGCGAGCACCACCAAGTCCGCCCCGCAGATGCAGGAGATCACCTCGCGGTGGCTCCTGAAGATGCTCCCCTGGGTCTCGGTCCAAGGCGGCACCTACCGCCTCAACCGCCGCCTCAGCTACTCCGTCGGCAACGGCATCGTGGAGTTCGTCAAGACGGGCAGCCAGGTCCAGGTCATCCCCGCCGAACTCGGCGAACTGCCCCTCCTGCGCGACTACACCGACGAGGACGTCCTCACCGAACTCGCCGCCCGCTGCCGGCAGCTCGACTTCGAGGCCGGCCAGGAGCTCACCTCCTTCGGCAGCCCCTCCGACCAGGTCTTCCTCCTCGCACACGGCCGCATCGACCAGATCGGCCCCGGCCCCTACGGCGACGACGCCGTCCTGCGCACCGTCGCCGACGGCGCCTTCTTCGGGGAGGACTCCCTCACCGAGGAGGAGGCCATCTGGGAGTACACCGCCCGCGCCGCCACCTCCGGCACCGCCCTCGTCCTGACCCGCCAGGACTTCCAGATCCTCGCCGACCGCGTCCCCTCGCTCCGCGCCCACGTGGACAGCGTGCGGACGCGGCCCGAGCGGCACGCCAACCCCTACGGCGAGGCCGCCATCGACCTCTCCGCCGGCCACCACGGCGAAGCCGTCCTCCCCGGCACCTTCGTCGACTACGAGGCCCGCCCCCGCGAGTACGAACTCTCCATTGCGCAAACGGTCCTGCGCGTCCACACCCGCGTCGCCGACCTCTACAACCACCCGATGAACCAGACCGAGCAGCAGCTGCGGCTGACGGTCGAGGCGCTGCGGGAGCGCCAGGAGCACGAGATGCTCAACAATCCCGACTTCGGCCTGCTCCACAACGCGGACTACGACCAGCGCGTCCAGCCCCACGACGGCGCGCCCACCCCCGACGACTTCGACGCGCTGCTCGCCATGCGCCGCGACTCGAACCTGTTCCTCGCCCACCCCAAGGCCATCGCCGCCTTCGGCCGCGAGTGCAACAAGCGCGGCCTCTACCCCGAGACCGTCGACGTCGCCGGGACCCGGGTGCCGGCCTGGCGGGGCGTGCCCATCTTCCCGTCCAACAAGATCCCGATCAGCGACGCCCGTACGACGTCCATCCTCTGCATGCGCACCGGCGAGGAGAACCAGGGCGTGATCGGCCTCCACCAGCCCGGGATCCCCGACGAGATCGAGCCGAGCATGTCGGTCCGCTTCATGGGCATCAACGAGCAGGCGATCATCTCCTACCTGGTCACCGCCTACTTCTCCGCCGCCGTGCTCGTCCCCGACGCACTCGGCGTACTGGAGAACGTCGAGATCGGCCGCTGGCGCTGATGGCCGCGCACACCATCGCCGCCGGCGAGGGGCAGGAGGCGGCCGTCCTCCTGGACCGCGCGAGGGAATCGGTCGACCCGGAGCTCCGCCGGGCCGTGGAGAGCCTGCCCGCCCTCACCCGGCGGGTGGCGATGTACCACTTCGGCTGGGAGCACGAGGACGGCAGCCCCGCCGCCGTCGGCGCGGGCAAGGCCATCCGCCCGGCCCTCGTCCTCGCCTCGGCGCGGGCCCTCGGCGGCCCGCAGGGCAGCCCGGAGTCCGTGGTGCGGGCGGCGGCCGCGGTGGAGCTGGCGCACAACTTCACCCTGCTGCACGACGACGTCATCGACAACGACGCCCGCCGCCGCGGACGGCCCACCGCCTGGACCGTCTTCGGGATCCCGGACGCCCTCCTCGCGGGCGACGCGATGATGGCGCTCGCCCTGCGGATGCTCGCCGACGACCCGCACCCGGCCTCCGCGCGGGCCTCGGCCCGCCTCGCGGCCTGCATCGTCGAGCTGTGCGCGGGGCAGCAGGCGGACTGCGCCTTCGAACGGCGCACCTCCGTCACGCTGGAGGAGTGCCTGGCCATGGCCACGGCCAAGACCGGCGCCCTGCTGGGCTGCGCCTGCGCGGTCGGCGCGCTGTACGCGGGGGCCGGACCGGAGGAGGTCGACGCGATGGACGCCTTCGGGCGCGAGGCGGGCCTGGCCTTCCAGCTGATCGACGACCTGATCGGCATCTGGGGGGACCCGGGGCACACCGGCAAGCCCGCCGGCGCCGACCTGGTCGCCCGCAAGAAGTCCCTCCCGGTCGTGGCCGCCCTCACCTCCGGCACCGGGGCCGGGGAGGAACTCGCGGCCCTGTACGCCGGCCCCATGACCGGCGACGACGACGTACGGCGGGCCGCCCGGGCCGTGGAGCGGGCCGGTGGCCGGGACTGGGCGCAGGCCCACGCCGGCGACCGGATGGGGCGGGCGGTGCAGGAGCTGTCCCGCGCGGTGCCGGACGTGGCGGCGGCGGGCGGGCTGCTGGCGCTCGCGGAGTTCGTGACGCGCCGTACGAAGTAGACGGGGGGCGGGGGAGGCCCGTTCCGGCCCTTCGGGGGTGCCGGAACGGGCCTTTCCGCGTGCTCCCGCCAACTCTAGGATCGCTGGCGGTAGTTGACATGCGAGTGAAGTGAAGGGTGTGCCCTGTGGTGCTGGAGATACGCCAGGCGGATCAGTCGGACCGGGACGCCGTCGCGCGCCTGCTGGACGAGGCCTTCCGCAGCGACCCGGTCAGCTCCTGGGTCTTCCCCGACCCCGCGCACCGCGCCGCCGTCCACGGCAGGTTCCTCGGGGTCTTCGTCGACGTGGCCCTGGCCGAGGGCCGGATCGACTACGCCGCCGACGGCTCGGCCGCCGCGCTGTGGCTGCGGGTCCCGGCCGGCGAGCCGGAGGGGGAGGACGAGGTTCCGGCCAAGATGCGCGCGGTGGCCGACCCAGACAACGAGCGGTGCGAGCTCGTCGGCCGGCTCACGGGGGCGGTCCACCCCACCGCCGAGGAGCACGAGTACCTGCTCATGATCGCGGTCGCGCCCGGGCGGCAGGGCGAGGGGCTGGGTACGGAGCTGATCCGCCCGGTGCTGGAGCGCTGCGACCGTGACGGGGTCCCCGCCTACCTGGAGGCGAGCAGTGAGCGGAGCATGCGGCTGTACGAGCGGCTGGGCTGGGAGTTCACGGGCGAGGCGGTGCGGCTGCCGGACGGGCCGCTGATGTGGCCGATGTGGCGCAAGCCGCGGGGATAGCCGGTTGCGATAACCACTCCACCTGAAGTACTTTAGTTGGAGTGCCCCGGATGACCGGTGGCGCGCTCCCGAACGGAAGAGACTTCGCTTGCGCAAGCTCACGTACTTCGTCGCCACCACCGTCGACGGGTTCATCGGTGCCCCGGACGGCGATGCCGACTTCATGTACGCCTACGCCGACCAGGAGTTCGTCGGACACCTGATCGCCGAATACCCCGAGACGATCGCCGCCGCCGGCCGCGCCCATCTGGGCCTCGCCGACGCGGAACCCAAGCGCTTCGACGCGGTGATCATGGGGCGCAACACCTACGAACCGGGCCTCAAGGCCGGTATGACCAGCCCCTACGGCCACTTCCGGGAGCAGTACGTCGTCTCCCGCTCCCTCGTCGAGGCACCCGCCGCCGACGTGCGCCTGATCAGCGGGGACGTCGCCGCCGAGGTCCGTGGGCTCAAGGCGCGGGACGGGCTCGGCATCTGGCTGTGCGGCGGCGCCGACCTCGCGGCCCAGCTGGCCGACGAGATCGACGAGTACATCGTCAAGACCTACCCGGTCGTGGCCGGCACGGGCATGCCGATGTCCCGCGTGGGCTTCGGAGTGCGCCCGCTGGAGCTGACCGGCTGCACCGCCTTCGGCGGCGGCCAGGTCATCACCTCGTACGACGTCAAGCGCTGACCGACCGGGCGGACGCGCGGAACCGGCCTACCGTGGAGGTATGGCCGGTGAGAAGCAGCACGAACACGAACGCGAACGCACACACGCCACGGTCGCCCCGCAGGCCGGGCGCGCACAGTTGACGTGCCCTGCCTGCGGGAACCCCGTGGACACGGTCGTCCGCCGCCGCAAGTCCCTGGGGATCTTCGTACCCGAATGGGGCCGGGGCCCCTGCCGGAGCCCGGAATGCCCGCAGTACGCGCCCGCGGAGGGATGACCCTCCGCGGGCGCCCGCGGTATCACGGGCTCGCGCCGCCTCAGCCCTTGGTGCCGAGCCCCGAGCCGACCAGACCGTTGGCCCACAGCTGGTTGACGCGCGAGCGCTCGGTGCTGTTCGGGTAGGGGTTCGTGCACGAGGTGCCCGGACCGCCGCCCGACATGAGCTCGCTGCACGGACCCGAGTAGTGGTCCGGCAGGCCCAGCACGTGCCCCGTCTCGTGGGCCGTCACGCGGGTGGAGTCGTACTGCTGGTTCTGCGCGTAGTCCAGGAAGATGTACCCCCGGCCGTGCCCGTCCGTGCTCGCGTACGAGCCGCGCGAGTCGTTGCCCTCGTAGTAGGAGAAGTTCCCGCCCGAGGACACCTCCTGCAGCTTCACGTTGGAGACCGACCCGTTCCAGATGCGGGTCGAATTGGCTATCTGCGTGCGGAAGCTGGGCGCGTTGCGGGTGTTGTAGGTGACCGTGACGACGGCCGTGGCGCTCGGGTTCGCGGCCCGCTGCTCGGCCACCGCGCGCTGGACGGCCTCGAAGAACGCCTTGTTCGCGGCCTGGTTCTCCTGGGAGCGCTCGTACGCGGCGTAGCTCGCCGGGCTGCCGCCCGCCGGGGTCGCGGCCGTCGCGGTGGGGACGACGCCGCCGAGGACGGCGGCGACACCCAGGCCGACGGACGCGGCGGACAGCATGGTCCTGCGGGAGTGGCGCATGTGGGGGGCTCCTACTCATCAGGTGCAGTGGGGGGTGGATGGGTCATCCGGTACCGGAGTCTGCGGGAGCCCAAGGGGTCGGCGGATGATGTCAGAGGCCGATAACACCGCCCTATCGGAGGGTTTCGGAGAGATTTACCTTGGTCAACTAGCGTGAAAATGGCGGGATTCGGGGGGCTATCGGTGGCTGGTGCGGCCCCCTGGGGCCCGCCTACCCTCGGGTCATGGAGCTCGAGGTGAGGCACCTGCGCGCGCTGTGCGCCATCGCCGACGCCGGCAGCCTGCACAAGGCCGCCCGGCAGCTCGGTGTGAGCCAGCCCTCCCTGACCACGCAGCTGCGCCGGATCGAACGGGCCCTGGAGGGCGAGCTGTTCCTCCGCGAGCGCACCGGCTGTCGGCCGACTCCCTTCGGACGCACCGTACTCGGACGGGCGCGGCCGCTCCTCGCCGAGATGGCCGCCCTGGTCGCCGAGGCGCGGGCCGCCGCACACGGTCCCCGGCTGCGCATCGGCTCGACCGCGAGCCGCGCCCTGCCGGGGTGGCTGCGCCGGCTGCACCGGCGCGCACCGGAGACGGAGACCACGCTGGTCGTCGACGTCTCGGCCAACGCCCTGCTGCGGATGACCGCGGCCGGACAGCTGGACGTGGCGTTCGTGCACGAGGTGGAGGGCAGTCCGCTGCGGGTGCCGGGCGGGCTGGAACTTCGGGTGCTGATGGAACGCGAGCCGCAGTTCGTCTCCATGTCCCTGGACCACCCGGCCGCCCGTTCGCCGGTGGTGGAGTTACAGGACCTGGCCGGGGACCGCTGGACGGTGGACCCCTCGGTCGACGGCGAATGGGACGGCCTGCGGCGGGTGTTCGCGCGGGCCGGCCTCACCCCGCAGGTCCTGCACGCCGACTACCACACGGCGGCGTCGCTGATCGTCTCCGGCGAGGCGGTCGCGCCCTGCCAGCCGACGTCGGGCCCCCGGGACGACATGGCGATCCGCCCCCTGCTGGGCGACCCCCTGGCGGTGCGCCTCCTGCTGGCCACCCGCCCGGGCGAACACGCGGAAGCCTACGAGGACCTCCGCGCGGCCTACCGCGAGGCCGCCCTGGGGACCCCGCCGTACCGGGCCTGGCTGTCCCGGCAGGGGAGTCCGTTGCTGGTGGCCTGAGGCAGGCCACCGCCCTCCTCGAAACCCCGAAGGAACGGGGCCGACGTCGCCGGCGGGCGCGTCGGATCACTGCGCACTCCTCGAATTCCGGCGTCCGGCGGCGTCCGGCGGCGTACGGCGGCGTCCGGGGCCGACGCCTGCCCCGAAGTCCGGAGCCGCCCGTGGTGTCGTGCTTGACTTCACCCGACCGCGATATATCGTGTTCTGGAGAAGACGCGATATGTTGCGTGCGTCGGTCCATGAGGAGGAGCAGCACCATGCCTGAGCAGATGACCTGGTCCGTCCCCGCCCCCCAGCGGCTCGCCTTCGAGCAGCCGGTCACGGATCTGCGGGTCCGCGTGGTCGGCGGTACCGTCAACGTCGTCGCCGCCGAGGACGGGCCCGCGCGGCTGGAGGTCACGGAGGTCGACGGGCCCCCGCTGCACGTGGTGCAGGAGGGCGGCGTCCTCACCGTGTCCTACGAGGACCTTCCCTGGAACGGAACCCACGGCTTCAAGAAGTGGTTCGAGGGCAAGCCCTGGAAGGCCTGGGCCGGTTCCTCCTCCGACGGGCGCAAGGCGTGGGAACGCAGCGTCGGCATCACGCTGACCGTGCCCGCCGCCACCGCCGTCCAGCTGGCCACCGTCAGCGCCACCGCGTTCGTCTCCGGCATCTCCGCCGCCACCGAGGTCACCGGGGTCTCGGGCGACGCCACCCTGGTCGGGCTCTCCGGGCGGGTCAAGGCGCACACCGTGTCCGGCAGCGTCGAGGCGCAGTCCGTCACCGGTGAGCTGGGGTTCCACTCGGTCTCCGGCGGTCTCACGGTCGTCGACGGCGCCGGCGGCAGCGTACGGGCCGACTCCGTCAGCGGTGACATGCTCATCGACCTCGCCCTCGACGGGGCGGTCCCGCGGCCGGTGGACATCTTCCTCAACTCCGTCTCCGGCCAGGTGGCGATCCGCCTCCCGCACCCCGCCGACGCCAAGGTCGAGGCCAACACCGCCACCGGCAGCGTCTCCAACGGGTTCGAGGACCTGCGCGTCACCGGGCAGCTGGGCGCCAAGCGGATCACCGGCACCCTCGGCAAGGGCTCCGGCACGCTGCGGGCCACCACCGTCTCCGGGTCCATCGCCGTCCTGCGGCGCCCGCAGGGCGACGCCGAGGCCGCCGCCCCCCTCCAGCTCGACAAGAAGGTGCTCTGACATGCCGCCCGTCTTCGCCCACGGCCGACTCCGCCTCTACCTCCTCAAGCTGCTGGACGAGGCGCCCCGCCACGGGTACGAGGTGATCCGCCTGCTGGAGGAGCGCTTCCAGGGCCTGTACGCGCCCTCCGCCGGCACCGTGTACCCGCGGCTGGCGAAGCTGGAGGCCGAGGGGCTCGTCACGTACGCCACCGAGGGCGGGCGCAAGGTCTACTCGATCACCGACGCGGGCCGCGCCGAACTGGCCGACCGGCGCGGTGAACTGGCCGACCTGGAGCTGGAGATCCGCGACTCGGTGTCCGAGCTGGCCGCGGAGATCCGCGACGACGTCCGGGGTGCCGCCGGTGACCTGAGGCGCGAGATGCTCGCCGCGGCCAACGCGTCGGCGACGCAGCCCGAGGACGAGTCCTGGAAGGCCGCCAAGGAGGAGCTCCGCAAGGCGCGCCAGGAGTGGAAGGAGCAGGCCCGCCGGGCGAAGGACGAGAGCCGCCGGGCCCGCGAGGAGGCCCAGCAGGCCCGCCGCCAGGCCAAGGAGGCGGCCAAGGAGGCCCAGGAGCGGGCCCGCGAGGAGGTGCAGCGGATCGCCGCGCAGCTCCAGGAGCAGCTCAGCAGGACGGGCGGGGTGTTCGGCAGCCTGGCCGGGGCCTGGCTGGGCGGCAACAGCACGGCCGCGGCGCCCGGGACGCCCACGGCCCCCGGTCCCTCGGGTTCGGGGTGGGCCGAGGACCTGGCGCCCAGTGCCGACCCGGCGCGGGACCTGGACCGGCTGCTGGACCGTTTCCGTGACGACATCCGTGACGCGGCCCGCGACCACGGCGTCACCCCCGCCCAGCTGTCCGAGGCCCGCGCCCACCTGGCGGCCGCGGCCGCCAGGATCGAGGCGGGCCTGCGGCCCGGCGCGTAGCTCAGGCCGCGAGGACGGCTTCCACCCGTGCGTACGTGACTCCGTGGTCCGCGAGGACCTCGGAGACCGTGCCGGGGCGGGTGAGCAGGGCCAGGAGCAGGTGCGGGGTGCCGATGTGGCCGTCCTTGCGGCCCAGAGCGATGCGCAGGGACTGCTCCAGGGCCTTCTTCGCCCCCTGGGTGAGAGGTACGTGGCGACGGACCGGCTCCGGGCGGCCCAGGGCCGTGCGGAGCGAGGCGCCCAGGCCGCGCCTGCGGGAAGCGGGGGCCGTGAGGGCGCCCTCGCCGTGGGTCTCCTCGATCCGGGAGACGATCTCCGAGAGGTCGATGCCCAGGCCCGCCAGGGCCTCCTCGTCGGCCCTGGACATCCCGCCCCGGCGGCCTGCCGCCGCCAGGTCGGCAGTGATGGCGGGGCCGTTCACATCCAGGGCGTCCAGCGCGCCCAGGTCCAGCAGTGAGAGCAGCAGGTGTTCCTCGGTGACGGAGGCGGCGTCGGCCTCGCGGGCCCGGGCCACCGCCCCCGTCACCGCGTCGCGCGCGTCCGAGGTGAAGCGTTCGAACATCAGAGCCTCCCATGCTTCTTGTGCACGGCCTGCCGGCTGACGCCGAGCTCGGCCGCGATCTCCTGCCAGGACCAGCCCTGCGCGCGGGCGCTGCGCACCTGGACGGCCTCCAGCTGCTCCAGCAGCCTGCGGAGGGCGGCCACGGCGCGCAGGCCCACGCGGGGGTCCCGGTCTCCGGCCCGTTCGGCGAGATCGGTGGCTTCGGTCATGCTGTCAATTTAGGTTGACATGGGAGGGGTGTCAACCCGGATTGACAAGCCGGTGCCGGAGGGGCGGGCGCGCTCAGACCGTGAGGACGATCTTTCCGAACAGGTCGCCGGATTCGAGGCGTTCGAAGCCCTCGCGGGCGCGGTCCAGGGGGAGGACCTCGTCGATGACCGGGCGGACACCGGTGGTCGCGCAGAAGGCCAGGAGGTCCTCCAGCTCGTCCTTCGTGCCCATCGTCGAGCCGACCACCTTCAGCTCCAGGAAGAAGATCCGCCGCAGTTCCCCCTGTGCGGGGGTGTCGCCGCTGGTGGCGCCCGAGATGACCAGGGTGCCGCCCGGGCGCAGGCACTTGACCGAGTGGGACCAGGTGGCCGCGCCGACCGTCTCGATCACCGCGTCCACCCGGTGCGGGAGCCGGGCGCCGGGGGGGAAGGCCTCGATCGCGCCGAGTTCCACCGCGCGCTTGCGCTTGGCCTCGTCCCGGCTGGTGGCGTAGACGCGCAGGCCCGCCGCCCTGCCCAGGACGATCGCGGCGGTGGCGACGCCGCCGCCCGCGCCCTGGACGAGGACCGAGTCGCCGGGGCGGACCCCGGCGTTGGTGAACAGCATCCGGTACGCCGTCAGCCAGGCCGTCGGCATGCAGGCGGCCTCGGCGAAGGAGAGCTCGGCGGGCTTGCGCAGCACGTTCCAGGCGGGGACGCTGACCTGCTCGGCGAAGGTGCCCTGGTAGAGCTCGGTCAGCACCGAGCGGGGCTCGTCCGGCCCTACGCCGTGGCCGCTCTGGCCGATCACGGAGTGCAGGACGACCTCGTTGCCGTCCTGGTCGGTCCCGGCCGCGTCGCAGCCGAGGATCATGGGCAGTTTGTCCGCGTCGAGACCCACCCCGCGCAGGGACCACAGGTCGTGGTGGTTGAGCGAGGCGGCTTTGACGTTGACGGTCACCCAGCCGGGGCGGGCCTCGGGGGCGGGGCGTTCGCCCAGCTCGAGGCCGTTCAGCGGCTGGTCTCGGTCGATTCGGGCGGCGTAGGCAGCGAACATGGCGCCAGAGGCTACCGGTCGGTAGGGCGCATGACCAGGGGAAGGGGGGCGGGAGAGGGTGGGACTGGAAGCGGAGTGAGGTCTCTCAACTACCGTCCGTGCCATGCGGTTTGTGGGCTCCCATAGGCCTAAACGGAAGAGATCGGCAGCCGCTGGATGGAGGTAATATTCAGGCCATGCGGCGGCTCGTCATGATCGTTCCACGCGCCCCGCACACTCCTTCTGCGTTCCCGGGGCGCCCTTCGCGCGCTCTTTCCGCGCGCCCGGTCGTACCTGGTCGTGCCTGGTCCAGCCGGTGAGGAGGCCCACGGCCGGCCGCGGCGAAGGACCCGGGACGACCCCTCCCCGTTCGGGGGCGGGGAGGGTGCGTTCCCCTGCGCTGCGGCCCTCCGTACACGAAGAGGCCCGGCCGGATCACTCCGGCCGGGCCTCACCCGTGCGGCCCCGTGGGGCCCCGCCCGTCGCTCAGACGAGGCGGGCCACCCCGTCGGCCTTCGCCGCGGCGGCGACGGCGGCCGTGACGGCCTCGGCGACGCGCTCGTCGAAGGGGGAGGGGATCACGTAGTCGGCGGCGAGCTCGTCACCCACGACACCGGCGATGGCGTCGGCGGCGGCGATCTTCATGCCCTCGGTGATGCGAGTCGCGCGGACCTTCAGGGCGCCCGCGAAGATGCCCGGGAACGCCAGCACGTTGTTGATCTGGTTCGGGAAGTCCGAACGGCCCGTGGCCACGACCGCCGCGTACTTGTGCGCGATGTCGGGGTGGACCTCCGGGTTCGGGTTGGCCATGGCGAAGACGAAGGAGTTCTTCGCCATGGAGGCCACGGCCTCCTCGCCGACCGTGCCGCCGGAGACGCCGATGAAGACGTCGGCGCCCGCGAGGGCCTCCTCCAGCGTGCCGTTCAGACCCGTCTTGTTGGTCAGGCCCGCGATCTCCGCCTTGACGTCCGTCAGGTCGGTGCGGTCCGCCGAGACGACGCCCTTGCGGTCGGTGACGCAGACGTCGCCGATGCCCGCGTCCACGAGGATCTTGGCGATGGCGATGCCCGCGGCGCCGGCGCCCGCGATCACGGCGCGCAGGTCGCCGAGGGTGCGGCCGGTCAGCTTGGCCGCGTTGCGCAGGGCGGCCAGCGTCACGATGGCCGTGCCGTGCTGGTCGTCGTGGAAGATCGGGATGTCGAGGGCCTCCTGGAGGCGGCGCTCGATCTCGAAGCACCGGGGGGCGGAGATGTCCTCCAGGTTCACCCCGCCGAAGGACGGCGCCAGACGGATGACCGTCTCGACGATCTCGTCCGTGTCCTTGGTCGCGAGCGCGATCGGCACCGCGTCCACGCCGCCGAACTGCTTGAACAGAATCGCCTTGCCCTCCATGACGGGGAGGGAGGCCTCGGGACCGATGTCACCGAGTCCGAGCACGGCCGTACCGTCGGTGACGACGGCGACCACGTTGGACTTCCAGGTGTACTCGTTCACGAGCTCGGGCTGCTCGGCGATGGCGGTGCACACCTTCGCCACGCCGGGCGTGTAGGCCAGGGACAGGTCATCCTTGTCCTTGACGGGCACGGTGGCCTGGATGGCCATCTTGCCGCCCCGGTGCAGCGCGAAGACCGCATCGGGGTTGTTGTCCGTCGCACTGTCACTGCGAGGGTTGACGATCTCGGCTGCCACTTCGTGTGACCCCTTAAGTCCTTGTGTTCATTGAGGGTGGCCACTCCTGGTTAAGGGGTGGGCGGGCACCGCGTCCGGACTCCGCATCGACGGTTGGCCCGTCTCCGCGGAGGGGAGGTTCGTACGCGCGGGCGCGCCGCACGCGCGCCCTGAGCCCCGGATGAGGGGTGTAAGGATCTGTTCTACCCGAAGAGCACACGCCCAGACGAGTCGATTCCGGACTGATCGTAGGTTGCTTGTCCCGGTTTTGGCCAAAAGTCCAAAGGTTGCTGTCCAGTACCTGAGACGAGCCGTAAATAGTGAGGCGAAAATGCCAGGTCACGGCGGTTTGTGCGGCTCAGGGAGGCCTTGCCCGCAGTCCTGTTGGGTAGTCGGGGGCGCCCGTTATCTGATTTTGACCTCACGGGCACCCTGAATGCGCCAGTCCGAATGGCAAGATGCCGTAATCACACAAGGTCGCGGCACTCGATGGTGCGTGCTCGACCTGTTCTCGGATGCTTTTCCACCCCCGTCGGAGGAACCAGCTCATGACCGCTAGCACCACCCGTCGTACGACCGCCGCCCGGTCCCGGATCGCCGCGGTCGGCGCGATCGCGGTCGCCGGCGCCCTGATCCTCACCGGCTGTGGCGACCAGACGAACAAGTCCTCCTCGGGCACGGGTGCGGGTGACAGCAGCGCCCCGCTGTTCTCCAAGCTCCCGAAGAAGATCCAGGACGCGGGTGTCATCAAGGTCGGTTCGGACACCGCCTACGCCCCGATGGAGTACGTCGACAACGGCAAGATCGTCGGTGTCGACCCGGACATCGCGGAGGCGCTCGGCAAGCAGCTCGGCGTGAAGCTCCAGTTCACCTCCGGCACCTTCGACGGCCTGATCACCTCCCTGGAGACCGGCCGCCAGGACGTCGCGATCTCCTCGATCACCGACAACAAGAAGCGCCAGGAAGGCCTCGACGACAAGGGCCAGAAGATCGGCAAGGGCGTCGACTTCGTCGACTACATGTCCTCCGGCGTCTCGCTCCTCGTCAAGAAGGGCAACCCGGACAACATCAAGTCCCTCGACGACCTCTGCGGCAAGACGGTCGCCGTCCAGCGCGGCACCATCTACGAGGACACCTTCAAGGCCCAGGCCGAGAAGTGCGGGGACAAGAAGCTCACCATCGAGGCCTTCGACACCGACGCCGAGGCCCAGACCCGCGTCAAGGCCGGCGGCGCCGTCGCCGACCTGAACGACTTCCCGGTCACCTCGTACATCGCGAAGACCTCGGGCGGCGGCAACGACTTCGAGGTCGGCGGCCAGCAGTCCGACGTCGGTCTCTTCGGCATCGCGGTCTCCAAGGACAACACCCAGCTCCGCGACGCCCTCAAGGAAGCCGTCGACGCCATCATCAAGGACGGCTCCTACGCCAAGGTCCTGGAGAAGTGGAACGTGAAGGACGGCGCCGTGCAGTCCGCCACGATCAACGCCGGCAAGTAACACCGAAGCGCTCCACTGAAGGGCAGTCATTGTGACTGACAAGATCGACAAGGGTCCGGCAGACGCCACTCCGCCGGCCGGGCCCGGCGCCTCGGGCACCACCCCCTACGAGGCCATCAAGGCAATCCCCGTACGGCACTACGGCCGCTGGATCAGCGCCGTGGTCGTCGCCGTACTCCTGGGGTGGCTCGTCTACGCCTTCTCCCAGGGCAAGATCATCTGGGCGACGGTCGGCGACAAGCTGTTCGACCCCTCGGTCCTCGCGGGCCTCGGCAACACCGTCATCATCAGCATCACCTCGATGGCGCTGGGCCTCGTCCTCGGCATCCTCTTCGCGGTGATGCGCCTGTCGAAGAACCCGGTCACCAGCTTCGTGTCCTGGCTCTACATCTGGTTCTTCCGCGGCACCCCGGTCTACGTGCAGCTGCTGGTCTGGTTCAGCCTCCCGCTGATCTTCGAGTACATCAACCTCGGTCCGATCTACAAGAACGAGACCGTCGACGTCATGACCCCGTTCATGGTCGCCCTCCTGGGCCTCGGCCTGAACGAGGGCGCCTACATGGCGGAGATCGTCCGAGCGGGCATCCAGTCCGTCGACGAGGGCCAGACCGAGGCCTCGCACGCGCTGGGCATGACCCAGACGCAGACCATGCGCCGCGTCGTGCTCCCGCAGGCCATGCGCGTGATCATCCCGCCGACCGGCAACGAGTTCATCAACATGCTGAAGACCTCCTCCCTGGTCTCGGCCGTGCAGTACACCGAACTCCTGCGGGCCAGCTCCAACATCGGCAGCACCGCCGGCGCGGTCATGGAGATGTTCTTCGTCGCCTCCATCTGGTACCTGGCCCTGACGAGCGTCTTCAGCGTCGGCCAGTACTACCTGGAGCGCCGCTACGCCCGCGGTGCGCAGCGCACCCTGCCGCCCACGCCGTTCGAGCGGCTGAAGGCCAACCTGAACATGTTCCGCCGTACGGAGGTCTCGCGATGACCGCCAAGACCGCTCAGCCGATGGTCAAGGCCGAAGGCGTCCACAAGTCGTACGGCGCCGCCCACATCCTGCGGGGCATCGACCTGGAGGTCGCCCCCCGCGAGGTGTTCTGCCTGGTCGGCCCGTCCGGCTCCGGCAAGTCCACCTTCCTGCGCTGCATCAACCACCTGGAGCGCATCAACGCCGGCCGGCTCTCGGTCGACGGCCAGCTGGTGGGCTACAAGCAGAAGGGCGACAAGCTCTACGAGCTGAAGGACAGCGAGGTCGCGGCCCAGCGCCGGGACATCGGCATGGTCTTCCAGCGCTTCAACCTCTTCCCGCACATGACGGCCATCGAGAACGTCATGGAAGCCCCGGTCATGGTCAAGGGCGAGTCCAAGGCGGTGGCCCGCGAGCGCGCGGTCAAGCTCCTGGACCGGGTCGGCCTCGGCGACAAGGGCGGGAACTACCCGACCCAGCTCTCCGGCGGCCAGCAGCAGCGCGTGGCGATCGCCCGCGCGCTCGCCATGGAGCCGAAGCTGATGCTCTTCGACGAGCCCACCTCGGCCCTCGACCCGGAGCTGGTCGGTGACGTCCTCGACGTCATGCGCGACCTGGCCGAGTCGGGCATGACCATGATCGTGGTGACCCACGAGATGGGCTTCGCCCGCGAGGTCGGCGACAACCTCGTCTTCATGGACGGCGGTGTCGTGGTCGAGTCCGGCCACCCGCGCGACGTGCTCGGCAACCCGCAGCACGACCGCACCAAGGCGTTCCTGTCCAAGGTCCTGTAGCCGCGCGGCTGTGACGGAGGGGCGGTACGGATCCCCGTACCGCCCCTCCGCGCTGCCGCCGGAAGTTACGGCTTCAGACCTAGGACCAGTGCGTCCGAGGGGGAGCGCCAGACCGTACGGGCCTCCGCGAAGCCCGCCTCGCGCAGGGTGCGGGCGTGCCAGAACTCGTCCGGGGTGTCCCCGTCGGCGTGCTCCCCGTAGATCGCGAAGCGGGCCCTGGTCGGCTCGGCCAGGACCGGGTCGGCGGCGGCCAGGGCCCACCAGTCACGCCAGTCCAGTACCCCGGCCGCCTTCGCCCGGTCCATCCCGGCGTGCCGCTGGGCGCGGTCGGCGGCGTTGATCAGCGGGGTGGAGGGGTCGGGCATGTGGTCGGCGTTCATGAACACCCCGCCCGGGCGGACCAGGGGTGCGATCCGGCGGTAGAGGACCGCCAGATCCTCGCTGTGCAGCCAGTGCAGGGCCGTGGCGGTCAGGACGGCGTCGTAGGAGTCGTACGGGAGCGCGGCGGGCCAGTCGGGGTCCTTGAGGTCGGCGGTGACGAAGGTGACCCGGTCGTCCCCGGCGAAGTGGCCCCGGGCGATCGTCAGCAGGGCGGGGTCGAGATCCAGCCCCGTGCTGCGGGCCTGCGGGAACCTTTTCAGGAGGCGGTCCGTGATACTTCCCGTACCGCAGGCGAGGTCCAGCACCCGTGGTGCGGGGCCCGTCAGCGCCTCGACCATGTCCAGCATCACCCGGAACCGCTCCTCGCGGTCGGGCATGTACCACTCCTGCTGGCGGTCCCAGCTGTCCTGCCAGGCCTGCCAGTCCGTACCGAACGAGCCAGTCGCCGTATGAGTCATCCCGAACCCCTCCATACGTAATACCCTCGAAGCGAGAGCAGCCGTTACCGGCGGCCGTGACCGACCCTAACCCGCAGCCGTAAGGACTACAAGTGGAACTGGCCCATTACTCGGACTATGCCGTGCGCCTGGTCAACACCGAGGAGCCGGCCCGCAACAAGGACGCCCTCACCTCGGCGGACGACGTCCGTGCCCTCTTCGGCCCCAGCACGCAGATGGCCCGCCGCGTCACCGACACCGACGTCACCCGCTTCCGCAACGTCCGCGGCCGGCTCCGCGCCGTCTTCGAGGCCGCCGACGGCGGAGACCACGTCCTCGCCGTGGACCTGCTGAACTCCCTGCTCATGGAGTTCCCCGTCAGCCCCCAGGTCTCCGGCCACGACCTCGTCGGCCCCGACGGCCGCCCCGACTGGCACATCCACCTCGCCGACCACCCCTCCAACGCCTCCGCCGGCTACGCCGCGATCGCCTCCTTCGGGCTGGCCTTCCACCTCACCGAGCACGGCCCCGACCGGCTCGGCCTCTGCCAGGCCCCGCCCTGCCGCAACGCCTACCTCGACACCTCCACCAACCGCTCCCGGCGCTACTGCTCCGACCGCTGCGCCACCCGCGCCAACGTCGCCGCCTACCGCGCCCGCAAGCGCCTGGAGGCCGAGGAGTCCGCACGCAGCGGCCGCACCGCCGACAGCGCCCACGACAGCCGGGCCCTCAGCGAACTCTGATGCGCCGGGCGGGGACGCAGCCGCAGCACGGCCGTCGCCAGCACGAGGTCGTCGGGGACGGCGCCGTAGTCGGTGCTGTCCCCGGTCTCGTTGAACGGATTGTCGCCGAGCATCCACCAGCCGCCCGGCCGCCGCTCGGCCGCCCGCTTCACCACCAGCAGGTCCTGCTGCAGCGGATGCCGGAACACCACCACGTCACCCGGCCGGACCAGCGCCCCGTACCGGACCACCATCCGGTCCCCGTGCAGCAGCGTCGGCACCATCGACGGCCCCGACACCTCCGTGATCCCGATGCGCACCCGCGCCCGCCCGCTCTCCGCCATCCGTAGCCTCCTCGTCCCTGCCCGCATGCTGCCCCACGGCCCCGTAGGTTCGCTCACCCGTCCTCGGCGGAGGCTGGACTTTTGTCCTAAGCCCATGGGGGCGCCCGCGATTTCCGTCTTCTCAGCGAGTAATCTCCACCCTTGAGAAGACGATCACGAGGAGGACCCACTCCATGCTTTCCCGCTTCTTCGCCCCCAAGGTGAAGGTCTCCGCCCACTGCGACCTGCCCTGCGGCGTGTACGACCCGGCCCAGGCCCGCATCGAGGCCGAGTCCGTCAAGGCCGTCCAGGAGAAGTACCAGGCCAACGAGGACGCGGACTTCCGCGCGCGCGCCATCACCATCAAGGAGCAGCGCGCCGAGCTCGCGAAGCACCACGTGTCGGTGCTGTGGAGCGACTACTTCAAGCCCCCGCACTTCGAGAAGTACCCCCAGCTGCACACCCTGGTCAACGACACCCTGAAGGCCCTCTCGGCCGCCAAGGCGTCCAACGACCCGGCGACCGGCGCCAAGGCCCTCGAGCTCATCGCCGAGATCGACCGCATCTTCTGGGAGACGAAGGCCGCCTGATCCAGGCCTTCCCCCGGCACCACCACCGAGGGGCCCGACCGCATGCGGTCGGGCCCCTCGGTCGTGCGCGCCACCCGGCGCACGCGCAGGTCCGCGTGCCGGCGGGGCGGGACTACTCGTCCTCGTCCTCGTCGTCGTCCAGGCGGGCCAGCCAGGTCGCCAGGCGCTCGACCGGGACCTCGAAGTCAGGATTGAGGTCCACGAAGGTGCGGAGCTGCTCGGCGAGCCACTCGAAGGTGACCTCCTCCTCGCCGCGCCGCTTTTCCAGCTCCTCGATGCCGCGATCGGTGAAGTACAAGTCGGGCTCCGTGCCATGTTCGGGGGGTGTGGGAAGGCGTGTTTCCCGCCAGGATAATCCGGTTCCCCGGCGACACCTCCCGATGTCCCGCCCCCGGCGCTAGCGTGGACGGAGCCGCTGGGACGGGCGGGAGAGGGGGGTCGCGGGATGCCGGACGGGCGCACGGACGGATCCGCGCGCGCCTTCGAGCTCCTGGAACCCCTGGTCCGGGCCGCCACGGTACGCGTCCACGCCGCCCCGGGCGGGTATGACAGCGCTGGAACCGGACCCACCTGGGGAAGCGGCTTCTTCATCGCCCCCGGCTGGGTCCTCACGTGCGCGCACGTCATCGGTGAAGGGGGTGCCGGGGTGCGTCTGGCGGGACGTGAGGTCGGCATCGGGTTCTTCCCCGGCGGGGACACCACCACCAGCGGGACGGTCGCCGGCCGGGTGGAATGCGTACTGCCCGAGCGGCTGGAGGAGCGCCGGCCCGGCCGGCGGGCCTTGTGGGACCTGCCCGACCTCGCGCTGGTCCGCGTCCTGTCGCCCGTCACCCACGCCTGCGTCTGGCTGACCGACCGCGCCAGACCCCGGCTCGACGAGGCCGCCTACTTCGGCTGCACCGAGGAACTCGGCATCCGCGAGATCACCGGCCGCACCACCCGGCTGCGCGGCCTCGCCGGGGGCGGCGCCGCCATCCGGCTCGGCGACGAGGACGAGATCGAGGCCGGG
>NZ_JZWV01000112.1 GCF_000966975.1 Streptomyces katrae
AGACGAGATCGAGGCCGGGATGTCCGGCGGCCCCGTCGTCGACCTCACGCGCGGCGAGGTGATCGGAGTGGTCAAGGCCCGGCGGCACACGGGCGGCGGCGGGCTCGCCGTGTCCGTGGCGCAGCTGCGGACCCTGCCGATGGCCGCGACCGGCCAGACCGGGCTCTACCGCCGCGTCATGCAGGCCCACGACCTGTACCACTACGACCGGCACCTGAGCGACCTCGACAGCCGCCGGACCTGGACCGACGTACACGACCTGCTGGCGGACGGGGAAGCCGACGCGTACGGCGGCCGCGGCCGGCTCACCCCCGGCGAACGGACCACCCTGTGCGGGCTGCTCGCCGAACTGCCGCCGCCCGGATCCTCGGAAGCCGTACGGGAACTCGCCGAGCAGGCGCGCGGCGAGGAACCCGACGGCACCCTCCCCGCCCCGCTCAGCTGGCGCGACGGCCTCGGCCTGCTGCACGACCCGCCCGGCGCGGGCGGCGAGGCCGCCGCCGTGCTCCGCTACGCCACCGGCGTCAGCGTCGCCGACCACCGCGAACCGCCCGCCCCCGGCACCGACGAGGAACTGTGGGACTGGGTACGGACCACCGCCGAGCGGCTGTGGCGGCCCCTGCGCCGGGAGCTCGCCGAACGGCACGAACGGGGCCTCGCCGAGCGGGAACGGCGCCGGCGGCAGGCCGCCGGACACGCCGCCCTGGGCCACGCCCTGCGGGCCCAGGGCCTGCCCGCCGGCCCCTCCGTCCTGCTGGAGGCCTGGGCGCACGGCTGGGAGGACGTCTACGACTGGCGGGTGTCGGTCCTGGCCGGCCCCGCCCGCCCCGGCCGGGTCACCCCGGTCGCCGCCGGGGTACGGGCCACCCTGGCGGGCCTGCCCGAGGCACTGCGGGCCCCGCTCGCCGAAGGGTTCCGCCGCTGCGACACGCACGAGGCGGCCGCGCTGCTCGAAGTGGCCGTCGCCCCCGAGCTGTTCGGGCTCGCCGTCGACGAGTGGGCCGTCTCGGGCGGGGTCCCGGTGGGGGTGCAGCGGCCGGTGGTGTTCCGCCACCCCGAAGGCACCGGCAGCGCCGCCGCCGGCGCACGCTGGGCGCGGGTGCAGGCGGGACCCCTGCTGGACCAGCGCGCCGACTGCTCGCGGGGCCGCCCCCGCAGCCCCTCCCCGGACTGGCTGCAGGGGCTCCCCGACACCACCGTGCCGGTGCTCTGCCGGGACCCGGCCGCCGAACCGACCCTGGGCGCGCTGCACTCCGTACGGGACGCCGGGTACGGGGTGACGGTGTGCCGGCGGCCCCCGGCGGACCCGACGGCCTCCTGCGCGCCCTTCCACCGGGGCCTGCGCGAGGAATTCACCGAGGCGGCCCGGGGCGCGGTCCTCCCCCAGCGCCTGCAGGCCCTGCGCCGGCGGGCCCACGGGGCGGACCCCGACGCGTACTGGGCCGCCGGACTGGCCCTCGTCTGGGAGGACCCGGACCGCTCCCTGCCGGAGGACGAGCCGCTGCAGGGGGACCTGTGAGGCCCGGGGGCGGGCGGGGAGCCGGAGTGTCC
>NZ_JZWV01000113.1 GCF_000966975.1 Streptomyces katrae
TCCCGTCGGCGGGGGCCGCGGGGCGGGGTGCGGCGCGTGCGGTGCGCGGCGGCCGGGGGAGGCACGGGCCGGGGCGGGCCGTGCGGGAGGGAGCGGGCGTGAACGACGAATGGCTCATCTACCGGGGAGTCGGCGAACCCCACGACGGGATCGAGGCGCTGCCCGACCCGCCGCCCTGGCGGGACTTCGACGGCGGCCCCGTCGCCGGACCCGGCCCGGCGGCCGCGGCCCCCGACGGGAACGTGGCGCGCCGGCTGGGCGCCCACCGGCAGGCCGCCGAACTGCACCGGCCCGAGCCGGAGGAACTGGAGGCCATCAACGCCGCCCTCTACTTGCGCAGGCCGCTGCTGGTGACCGGCTACCCCGGCACCGGCAAGTCCACCCTGGCGCACGCCGTCGCGCACGAGCTGAAACTCGGCCGCGTGCTGCGCTGGCCCGTGGTGTCGCGGACCGTGCTCCAGGAAGGGCTCTACCGCTACGACGCCCTCGCCCGGCTCCAGGACGTCCAGATCGCCGCGATCCGGGGCGGCGGCGCGAGCGGGGGAGGCCCGGGCGGAGGAGGCCCGGGCGGGGGAGGCCCGGGCGGGGGAGGCGCACCCCCCACGGCCCCCGGCATCGGGAAGTACATCCGGCTGGGGCCCCTCGGCACCGCCCTGCTGCCCACCGCCCGGCCCCGCGTCCTGCTCGTCGACGAGCTCGACAAGAGCGACATCGACCTGCCCAACGACCTGCTGAACGTGCTGGAGGAAGGCGAGTTCACCCTGCCCGAACTCGAACGCGTCGCCGACTCCGAGCCCGAGGTCCAGGTCCTCACCGACGACGGCACCAAGGCCACCGTCCGCGACGGACGCGTCCGCTGCCGGGCCTTCCCGTTCATCATCCTCACCAGCAACGGCGAACGGGACTTC
This sequence comes from Streptomyces katrae, assembly GCF_000966975.1. Taxonomy (GTDB): domain Bacteria; phylum Actinomycetota; class Actinomycetes; order Streptomycetales; family Streptomycetaceae; genus Streptomyces; species Streptomyces katrae. The sequence continues at coordinate 909 of NZ_JZWV01000113.1, forward strand.
CCCGCCGCCCTGCTGCGCCGCTGCATCCAGCTCAAACTGGGCCAGCCCGGCGAGAAGCGCCTCGCCACCATGGTCCGCGCCCACCTCGGTGAGGAGGCCGCCAGGCTCGGGGCCGACCTGATCCGGGAGTTCCTCAGCCGCTCCCGCTCCGAACTCGTCGCCGCCGACCAGCTGCTCAACGCCATCTACCTCACCCACTACGCCTCCCCGCCCAGCCGCGAGGACCTCGCCGACCTGCTCATCCAGCGCCTCGACCGCCCGAGGTGAGCGCCGGTGCCCCGAGAGCACACCGACCCCGCGACCGCCGGCCTGTACGACGCCGGCGGTGACCACGCCCGCCCAGGCCCCGCCGAAGCCCGCGGGGCCGGACTGCGCACCCTGGCCGGGCTGCTCCGGGCCGCCGGGCTCGACCCGTCCCCCGAGGAGATCGCCGACGCCCTGTGGC
>NZ_JZWV01000114.1 GCF_000966975.1 Streptomyces katrae
CCGACGCCCTGTGGCTGGCCGCCCGGACCCGGGAGGCCGCCCGCGCGGCCACGCCCGGCGCCGGCGAGGGCCCGGAGCCCGAGCCCGCCCGGCGGAGGCCGGCCAGGGCCCAGGGGTCTCCCGGCCGCGCCGGCGGCCCCAGCCCCCCGGCGGACGCCGAGGAACCGCCGACGGCCCGGGTCCGGGAGGACGACCCGGCCGAGGACCCCGTCAGGCTCTACCCCGCCGGAGCCCTCGCCGCCGCCGACCCGGCGCCCGACACCGAGGTCCCCGTCGCCGGAGGGGTCCCCGTACGGGTTCCGGGCGCGGCCGCGCTGCCCCGGATCCTCGACATCCAGCGGGCCCTGCGCGCCCTCCAGCGCCACCGGCCGCCCGGCCCGCCCACCCGTACCGTCCTCGACGAGCCCGCCACCGCCGAGGCCAGCGCCCGGGCCCTCGGGCTGGTCCTGCCCGTCTTCCGGCCCGAGTGCCGGCGCGAGGCGACCGTACGGCTGGTCATGGACGCCTCGCCGTCCATGGCGGTGTGGCAGGACATGTTCGACGAACTGCGGGCGGTGTGCGAGCGGCTGGGCGCCTTCCGGGACGTCCAGGTGCACTACCTGCACCGGCTGCCCGACGGCACCGCGGCCGTCGGCCGCGGCCCCGCGCCCGCCGCGGGCGTCCGCTCCGGGGACCAGCTGCGCGACCCCACCGGACGGGCGCTGACCATGGTGGTCTCCGACTGCGCCGGGCCGGTCTGGCGGGAGGGCGAGGCGCAGCGGCTGCTGCACCGCTGGGCCGAATGCGCGCCCTGCGTGGTGGTCCAGCCCCTGCCCCAACGGCTGTGGAACCGCAGCTGGCTCCCGACCGAGCGCGGAGTACTGGAACGGGGCCCGGCCGGCGGCGGGGCCACCCCGGGCGGCACGGGCGGCGGGCGCGGGCTGAGGTTCCGCCCGGACCGGCCCGCCCGGCCCGGGCGGCCCACCGGCGGGCTCACCGTGCCGGTCCTGCCGCCGAGCGCGACCGCCCTGGGCGCCTGGGCCCGGCTCGTCGCCGGCCCC
>NZ_JZWV01000969.1 GCF_000966975.1 Streptomyces katrae
CCGCGAGGGCGGCGGCCCCGGCCATGGCCGCCCGCGCGAAGCGGCGGCGGCGCAGCAGGTCGGTGGGCCGGGCCTGGAGCACGCACGGATCGAACTCGGGGGAGGCGAACAGGGCGTCGTGCGCCGGGTCCCCGGACTCCGCGACCGCCGCCGCCGGGTCGGCCACCCCGGCCTCCGCCAGCACCCGCAGCACGTCCGGCT
>NZ_JZWV01000970.1 GCF_000966975.1 Streptomyces katrae
CACGCCGCCCGGCCGGGCCCGTTCAGGGTGGCCAGCCACTGGTCCAGGGCCAGCTCCTCGGCCCCGCCCGCGCGCGGGAACAGCCGCAGCCCCCACACCTGCGGGAGCAGCGCCGGAAGCTGCCCGCGCAGCGGGAGCGCCTTGAAGGTCAGCGGAACCCCCGCCTCCAGGGCGGACCTCAGCACCCGCAGCCGTACGTACGCGTACCCGGACTCGGGCCCGCCCAGCCCGCCCCGCTGCGCCGGCACCCCGCCCTGCACCGCGGCGGCGTCGGTGGCCCGCCGCCCGCGCGGCAGCGCGCGCTGGGCCAGGGAATGGGCGGTGAGCACCCGCCGGTTGCGGCCCAGGGAGGGCGGCAGCACCAGGTAGGCGAGCCGCACCAGCCGCGGGTAGTGCTCGACGATGGCGGCCTCGGCCTGCTCGACGTCGGGGGGCAGGGGGCGGGTGGCGGTATCCGGCGCAGTCACGTTCAGCAGAACGAGCGAATCATGGGATGGTCACCCGCACCGGCGCACACGTTCGGATGATTCGGGCGCGCCGGGCGTGACGCCGGGCCGGATCGGCTGGTCAGGCGACGAGCCGCGCCCGCAGCGCCTCGACCGTCTCGTCCGGGACGTCCAGGCCGTCGCGGACGTACTTCTCCATCGACCCGAAGCGCAGGTAGAGCTCGTCCAGGCCGGCCTCAAGGTACGAGGGGAACACCCCGATCAGCGCCAGTGCGATGTCCGGGTCCCCGCCGGCGGCGGTGAAGCCCTCGATCAGCGGGGCGAAGGCCGCCTTCACCGCGGGGTTCACCGCCATGTATTCGGCCATCAGGGTCTCGTCGTCGGCGCCGAGCAGCGACAGCAGCACCGTCGCGCCCCAGCCCGTACGGTCCTTGCCGGCCGTGCAGTGGAACAGCAGCGGGCCCGCCTCCGGGTCGGCGGCCTCCATCAGCAGCGTGCGGTACGCGGCGTGCGCGGAGGCCGTGGTGACGAAGGACCGGTAGACCGAGCCGAACAGGGCCTGCGCCTTGCCGTCGCCCAGGTGCTCGTCGGCCGCCACCGGGTCGGCCAGCAGGTCCTTGAGCTGCGCCGCGGCGGGCATCCGGGACTCGGTGATCTTGTCGGCCAGGACGTCGCGCACCAGCAGGCGGGCACCCTCCGGTATCCGGTCCGGGTGATCGGCCCGCTCGGCGTCGCTGCGCAGGTCGATGACCGTACGCAGGCCCAGCGCGGCCACCGCCGGGTCGGCGTCGAGGTCGAGGCGGTCCAGGGCGGCCGAGCGCAGCACGAGGCCGGAGCGGACGGTACGGCCGCCGGCGAGCGGGGTGCCGCCGAGGTCGCGGAGGTTGGCGACGGTGGTGGAGGTCGTGGCGGTCATCGTGGCGGCTCCAGCGGTGTGCGCGCGGCGAGGGGGACCCGGCCGGCGGGGTGAGGTGTGGTGACTCGTGTCAGGCGTGTCAGGCCTGTCGTGCGGGTGGTGCGTGTCCTGCGGGCGCGGGGCGGTGGCGGCCGCCGTCGCGCCTCTTGCTCACATATGGGAGATTTTCCGATGGTTCGACCGGGAAAGATAATCGACGGCGAACGAGACCCCCAGGCCGAGGCCCAGCGCCACGAGGTGGCCGGCGTCGGTGAAGGTCCGCTCCCGCCGCAGCACCGGCCGCGCCGCGAGCGCCAGCAGCCCGGCCCGGGCCGTCGTGCGCACCGCCCCGCGCGGCAGGGCCGAGGTCAGCGCGCCGAGGACGGCGTTGAACCCGTAGCTCGTGCCGACGTCCAGGGCCCGCCGGGTCTCCCGGTCGGCCGTGCGGCGCAGCACCCCGTAGACGAGGAGCGTCGCCGAGGCGTGCCCGAAGAGGAAGACCGCGGCCGTCCACCAGGCCCCGTAGGCGTACTCCGCGTAGCCCAGCACCGCGACCAGCAGCAGCGCGTACGGCAGCGGCATCGGTTCCTCGACGACGAGCGCACTGCTCAGCAGGGTCTCCCAGCGGCCGCGGTCGAGGTTGTCGACGTTCGTCGAGCAGTCGCGCAGCATCCGCTCCCGCTCGGCCGGGGCCAGCCGCTCCAGGGCATGGGCCCCGAGCTGGACCCCGCCCGTGTAGAGCGCGCCCAGCGGGCCCAGGGGGAGCGACGGCCAAGACCGGGGGAGTGGATTCACCCGTCCATGATCGGATACGGCCCCGGCGGGAGCGTGGGCGGCCCCCGTGAGAGCATGACCCGGACATGTCTGAAATCCGCCTCCGCGCTCCGCTGCGCGCCATGCGGGCCGCGATGTTCGCGGCCGTGTGCGTGGCATTGGGTGCGCTGGGGCATTCGTACATGTCCGGGATGGATGTCCCCTTCGCCCTCCTCCTTGGCGCCTTCGCCGTGACCGCCGCCCTCGCCTGGACGGCCGCCGGCCGCCGGTGCGGGCCGCTGGGCATCACCACGGCCCTGCTGGCGGTCCAGGCCGCGCTGCACGTCGCGTTCTCCGCCGGCCAGGGCCACGGGCACGGCTCCGCCGCGATGGCGGGGCACCACCACCCGTTGCCGCACCCGGGCGGGGGCACAGCGCACTCGGGCATGATCCACGCCCCGGGCCTGGCGGACGGGCCGGACTCGGCTTCCGGGATGGCCGACGGCATGGCTCCGGCCTTCGGGACGGCCCACTCGGGTGTGGCCCATGCCTCCGGCGTGGCGGACGCGATGACCTCCGCCACCGGAATGGCCGACGGGATGGCTCCGGCCTCCGGGATGGCCCACGCGGACATGGCCCACGCTTCCGGGGTGGCCGACGGGCTGGCTCCGGGCTCCGGGATGGCCCACGCGGGCATGGCCCATTCCGGCATGGCCCACGCCTCCGGCCTGGCGGACGGGATGACCTCCGCCACCGGGATGGCCGACGGTACGGGCTCCATGTCCGGGATGGCCGACGGCATGGGCGGCGGGCTCGCCGATCTGCTCGGGACGGCCGGGCACGGCGGCTTCGGGATGCTCGCCGCGCACCTGCTCGCCGGGCTGTTCTGCGCCCTCTGGCTCGCCTGGGGCGAGGCCGCCGTGTTCCGGCTGGCCGGGGCCCTCGGGGCCACCGCCCTGCTGGCCGCCCGGCCCCTCGCCCGCGCCCTCGTCCTGCTCCGCACCCGGCCGGCCCCCGTACCGGGCCCGCCCGCGCAGCGTCCCTCGTACCGGCCGCCGCGCCGCCTGCGCGGAGCCGTACACGCCCATACGGCCGTCCGCCGGGGCCCGCCCCGTCGGCGAGACACCCGCACCACGGCCCTCCGGCCGCTTCCTGCCCGCGCCGTCTGACCGGCGCACCCTCCGTCCACGAGGGGGTGGCGGGACCGGGGGCCGATCCCCTGTTTCGCCGAACCCCAGGACCGACATGTCCCTTGACGACCTCACGGACGCCCGCACGCGGGACGCCGAATCCGCAGCCGAACCCGGGCCCGACGGCCCGGCCGAATCCGGCCCCGCCACCCCGGCCGACACCGCCCGGGCCCCCATGACCGGCGGAGCCGGCGGCGGAGCCGCGGGATGGGCCGCGCTGCGGCCGCTGCTGCTGCGCATGCACTTCTACGCCGGGCTGCTCATAGCCCCGGTGCTCTTCCTCGCCGCCGCCACCGGTCTGCTCTACGCCGGTTCCTGGCAGGCCGAGCGGATCCTCTACTCCCACGAGCTGACCGTCGACCGGGTCGGCGAGGCATCCGTCCCGCTCGGCACCCAGGTGAAGGCCGCCAAGGCCGCCGAACCCCAGGGCAAGGTGGTCGGCGTGTGGCCCGCGCCCGAGGCGGACGCCACCACGCGCGTGATCATGGAGGAACCGGGCCTGGAGGAGGGCAAGACGCTCACCGTCTTCGTCGACCCCTACACCGCCGAGGTCCGCGGCCGGCTCACCACCAGCGGTGACGCGCTGCCCCTGCGGGCCTGGCTGAGCGAGTTCCACGCAAGCCTCCAGCTCGGGGAGTTCGGCCGGAACTACAGCGAACTCGCCGCCAGCTGGCTCTGGGTGGTCACCCTCGGCGGCCTCGCCCTGTGGATCGGCCGCCGCCGCACCCGCAAGGCCCTGCTCGTCGTCCCCGACCGCCGGGCCACCGGCCGCCGCAAGACCCTCTCCTGGCACGGCAGCATCGGCCTCTGGGCCGCCGTGGGCCTGGTCGGCCTCTCCGCGACCGGCCTGACCTGGTCGAAGTACGCCGGTGAGAACATCGGACAGCTCCAGGACCGGCTCGGCGGGGCCACCCCCTCCGTCGCCGCCCAGCTCACACCGGGCGCGGCGGCCGCCGACGGCGGAGGCGAGCACGCGGGGCACGTCATGCCCGACGGCACGGAGATGACCATGCCGATGCCCGCCACCGACATCGGCATCGACAAGGCCGTCGCCGCCGCCCGCGCCGCCGGGGTCACCGAGAGCCTGCGCGTCACCCTGCCCGCCAAGGGCAAGGGCTACGTCGTCAAGGAGGCCGACAAGACCCTGCCCGTGCACCTGGACTCGGTCGCCGTCGACCCGGCCGACGGCCGGATCATGGACGAGCTCCGCTTCGCGGACTACCCGCTGCTCGCACAGCTGACCCGGTTCGGGATCGACCTGCACATGGGCCTGACCTTCGGGATCGCCAACCAGATCGCCCTGGCCGCGCTCGCCGTGGCGGTGATGTTCCTGATCGTCTGGGGCTACCGGATGTGGTGGATGCGCCGGCCCACCAAGGACCGCGCCCTCTCCGTCGGGCGCGCCCAGCCGCGCGGTGCCTGGCGCAGGCTGCCGGTGACCGTGCTGCTGCCGTTCGCCTGCGTGACCGCGGTGGTGGGATGGTTCGTCCCGCTGCTGGGGATCAGCCTGCTGGCGTTCCTCGTGCTGGACGTGGCCCTCGGCTTCGCCGCCCGCAGGCGGGCGCCGAAGGCCGCGTGACGCGGTGACGGTGGGCCCGTACGCGCTCCGGCGCGTACGGGCCCACCGCCGTACCGGGCCTCAGGGGGTGTACTTGTACCCCACGCGGCGGACCGTCTGGATCGCGCCGCGGTGCGCCGCGCCGAGCTTCCGCCGCAGGCGGGCGATGTGGACGTCGACCGTCCGGCCGTCGCCGACGTGGCCGTAGCCCCACACCGTGGTGACCAACTGGTCGCGGCTGTGCACCCGGTGCGGGTGGGCCACCAGGTGGGCGAGCAGCTCGAACTCCAGGTAGGTGAGGTCGAGCAGTTCGCCGTCCACCTCCGCCGTGCGCTGCGCGGTGTCGATCCGCACGAGCGCGTCTCCGGTGGTGGTCGAGGGCTGCGCCGCAGGCTGGACGGGCGCCACGGTCCCGGCCCCCGGTGCCGGCACCGGTACGGGCACGGAGTGCGGGGCGAAGGCGATCGGCTGCTGGTCGGCCGGTACGAGGACCAGGTAGCCGACCATCGGCGGCTGGCCCGGCAGGGTGGGCACGGCGTGCTGGGGCGCGGGCAGCCAGGTGGCGCCCGGCGGGAGCAGGTCCGCCACCCGGGCCACCTCGTCCCGGTCCACGGCCCGCAGCCGGTGGCGCGGACCGGCCGCCGGGAACGGCGGGAAGGGCAGGGGCGCGGAGGTCGCAGCGGAGGCGGCAGAAGCGATGGAGCGGGTGTTAGCCATGAGTGGTCAGCTCTTTCACGCGGAGTGGTCGGCAGAAGACGTACGTGTGCATGTGCACGTGTGCGTATGCACGTAGTCGTTGCGTACCGCGCAGACCGAAGGCCCCGGGCGGATCTGGTGAGAGGTCCCGGAAGGCTTTAGAGGGCCGGCGCGTTCTCGGCGCGGCAACACACCCGGTCGAAATCGTGGTCCTGACGGGACGGCCAGAACGGCTCCAGGTCGCTGCGACCTGTCGGGGTGTACGGATGGCTGGCCATGGGCGTCATTGAAGCAGAAACCGCGGGCCCCGGGCAGGCCGCGTCTCACCTGGTGGATCGGAATCTCAAATTCCGTCGTCAACTCTTCGTCAGGCCGTCACAATCCCGGCAAATCGTTAACAGAAAAGTCGCTTCCGCACGCCCGGTCCCGTCACGCGTATCGCATCGTGGGCCGATCCGTCCCACGTCTCCGGCCGTCAGACCAGGCCGTCCTTCTCCAGGCCGGTGCAGCAGGTGTCCACGATCAGCCGCGTCACCACGTACGGGTCCACGTTCGCGTTCGGGCGGCGGTCCTCGATGTAGCCCTTGCCGTCCTTCTCCACCTGCCACGGGATGCGCACCGACGCGCCGCGGTCCGAGACGCCGTAGCTGAACTCGTTCCAGGGGGCGGTCTCGTGCAGACCCGTCAGACGCTCGTCGATGCCCGCGCCGTAGTTCTTGACGTGGTCCAGCGGCTTGCTGCCCTCGCCCAGCGCCTCGCACGCCGAGATGATCGCGCGGTAGTCCTCGCGCATCGCCCTCGTGGAGAAGTTGGTGTGCGCGCCCGCGCCGTTCCAGTCGCCCTTCACCGGCTTCGGGTTCAGCGTCGCCGACACGTTGAACTCCTCGGCCGTGCGGTACAGCAGCCAGCGCGCGATCCACAGCTGGTCGGAGACCTCCAGCGGCCCCACCGGGCCGACCTGGAACTCCCACTGGCCGGGCATGACCTCCGCGTTGATGCCGGAGATCTCCAGGCCGGCGGCGAGGCAGTGGTCCAGGTGCTTCTCGACGATCTCGCGGCCGAAGATCTCGTCCGCGCCCACGCCGCAGTAGTAGCCGCCCTGCGCCGCAGTAGTAGCCGCCCTGCGCCGCCGGGAAGCCGCCGACCGGGAAGCCGAGCGGACGGGCGCCGTCGAAGAAGGTGTACTCCTGCTCGATGCCGAAGACCGGCTCGTGCGCGGCGAACTTCTCGGCGACCGGACGCAGCAGCGCGCGGGTGTTCGACTCGTGCGGGGTCATGTCGATGTTCAGTACCTCGCACAGCACCAGGATGTTCGCCCCGCCCCGGATCGGGTCCGGGCAGGAGAACACGGGCTGGAGCACGCGGTCCGAGGCGTGCCCCTCCGCCTGGTTGGTGCTGGAGCCGTCGAAGCCCCAGATCGGCAGCTCGGCCCCGTCGGCCAGGATCTTCGTCTTGGAGCGGAGCTTCGCCGTCGGCTCGGTGCCGTCGATCCAGATGTACTCAGCCTTGTAGCTCACGGGCCCATCCATCCTGACTCTGCGGGTGCTGCACGGGTGCTGCGGTCTTGGCCGAAAGCGTCCCCCTCGGCGATTTCTCATCGATTGCCCGTATGTGAACCCCTTGTTACCGGGGTTTGCGCCGCAGGTCGGGTGGCCTGCGCGGGTCGCATGCCGCGCACCCGTCCGAGTGGGGCAGACTGAGCAGGTGAGCATTTCGTACGATTTGAACTCTTCCGGCGAGGGCTCCGCGTGGACCCCCGGCCGCCCCCGCCCCCGCGTCGGCCTGCTGGGCACCGGCCCCTGGGCCCGCCGCACCCACGCCCCCGCCCTCGCCGCCCACGCCGGCTCCGACTTCACCGGCGTATGGGGCCGCCGGCCCGAAGCGGCGGCCGAGCTGGCCGGCGCCTACGGGGTGAAGGTGTACGAAGACCCCGAC
>NZ_JZWV01000971.1 GCF_000966975.1 Streptomyces katrae
GGGTGAAGGTGTACGAAGACCCCGACGAGCTGTTCGCGGACTGCGACGTGGTGGCCTTCGCCCTGCCCCCGGACGTCCAGGCCCCCCTGGCCGTCCGCGCGGCCGCCGCCGGCTGCCACCTGCTGCTCGACAAGCCCGTCGCCACGACGGTCGCCGACGCCCGCGCCGTCGCCGACGCCGCCACCGCCCACGGCGTCGCCTCCGTCGTCTTCCTCACGCTCCGCTTCGCCGAACCCACCGCCGGATGGGTCCTCGACCAGGCCAAGCGCAGCGGCTGGTTCACCGCCTCCGCCCACTGGCTCGGCGCCGTCTACCCGCCCGACGGCGAGCCCAGCGCGTACGCCGAATCGCCCTGGCGCAAGGCCAAGGGCGGGCTGTGGGACGTCGGCCCGCACGCGCTGTCCGTCCTGATCCCGGTCCTGGGCGACGTCACCGCCGTCACCGCCGGCCGCGGACCGTCCGACCTGGTCCAGCTCGCCCTGCGGCACGCCTCGGGGGCGGCCAGCACCGCCGTCCTCAGCCTGAGCGCACCGCGCGCGGCGGCCGGGGTGGGGCTGGAGCTGCGCGGAGCCGAGGGAGTCTTCTCCCTGCCCGACTGGAGCGACGTCCCCGGCGCGTACGGGCGCGCCCTCGACGCCGTCCTCACCGCCGCCCGTACGGGCGTCCCGGACCCGCGCGGGGCGGAGTTCGGCGCCCGTCTGACGGAGATCCTGGCGGAGGCGGAGTCCCAGCTGGCGGCGGCCGCCCCCGTCATTTGATGAGGGCGTTGGCGACGATGATGGCCAGGCCGATGGTGGCGTCGGCCAGGCCGATGAGCAGCGCGGACCCGATCCGGTAGCCGACCCGGATCGCCACGAAGGAGCCCCACGCGAAGAGCAGCGCGGTGTTCAGCCCGAGCCCGACGGCGGTCACCCCGTACGACTCCCAGTGCGCGATCCCGGCGGCGACCAGCAGCAGCACGGTGGGCAGGGTGGCCGCGATCATCGGCCACTCGTTCCACAGCGCCCGCACCAGCAACCGCCACCGGTGCGCCGCCGACCCGGACCGGTGGGTGGTCATGTGGTGCGAGTAGCCGTGCGCGAGCCCGGCGGTGGCGGCGGTGACGAGGACCCAGCTGGCGTCGTAGAAGGGGGTGTACTCCCCGCCCTTCTGATCGAGCGCCGCCAACAGCCCACTGGCCAGCACGGTCCCGTACAC
>NZ_JZWV01000972.1 GCF_000966975.1 Streptomyces katrae
GGCCAGCACGGTCCCGTACACCCCGCCGAACATCCAGTCGGCCCCGCGCCGGGGCGGGGGGAGGGTGGCGGCGACGGACTGCGGCTGCTGTGCTTCGGTCATGGTGGCGGTCGTCCCTGGGCTCGGCTCGGCTCGCGGAGAGATTTGCTGCGGTTTGTTCCTTTTGGTGTCGCCCTCACCCTACGAGGCGAGAGGTGGGGACGAGATGAAGACCCGTGCCTCAGGCCCCGCTGAACGCCGCCCGTGCCGTCGTCAGGAAGCGCCGTACCGCGTCGCGTTCCGCCGGGGTGAGGGACTCGGACACCCCCGCCAGCTCCGCGATCGCCGGGCCGAAGAAGTCCTGCCCCAGGCGGATCGCCTCCGGGGTGACGGACAGCAGGACGCGGCGGCGGTCCTCGGGGTCGCGGGTGCGGGTGACGTGGCCGAGGCGTTCCAGCCGGTCGATCACCGCCGTCGTGCCGGCCGAGTTCAGGCCCAGGCGGGTGCCCAGGAGGCCCGCCGTGGCCGGTTCGGCGGCGCGGGTGGCGTCCAGGAGGCAGATCAGGGCCCGTACGTCCGTCGTGTGCATGCCGTTGGCGGCGGCGAACTCCGCCTGCCTCAGGCCGAATTCGACGGTCACCGCGCGCAGCAGGTGCACCAGTTCCAGGTTCTTGTCGTCCACGCCGTCTCCCGCCTAGGATCTCCGTGCATATCTCTCGCTGAGCGAGATTATTGCTCAGCGAGGGAATCGGGGAGCGGGAAGTGGAGTGAGAGGAGCGGGGAATTGGTCCGGGAGTCCTTCCGTGCCGCCTACGACGAGGCCCTCGGGCAGTGGCCCGTGCCCGTCGAGGCCCTTGAGGTCCCCACGCCCTACGGCGTCACCCGCGTCAACGGCTGCGGCCCCGCCGGCGCGCCCCCGCTGGTGCTGCTCCCGGGCGGCGGGGCCACCTCCACCGTGTGGGGTGCCTGCGTCGCCGCCGGGCTCGCCCGGGAGCGGCGGGTGTACGCCGTGGACCTGGTGGGGGAGCCGGGGCTGAGCGTCCCGGCGGCCGGGCCCGGGCGGGGGATGCGGACGCCCGAGGACCTCGCCGTATGGCTGGACGCCGTCCTGGACGTGCTCGTGCCCGAGGGGCGGATCACCCTCGCCGGCCACTCCTACGGGGCCTGGATCGCCGCCCAGTACGCCGCCCGCCGGGCGGGCTGGTACGACCCGCGCCAGAGGCTCGACCGGCTCGTGCTGCTCGACCCCACCCGGGTCTTCGCCGGGCTGAGCCCCCGCTACGTGCTCCGCGCGCTGCCTGTGCTGGTGCGGCCCACCCCGGGGCGGATCCGCTCCTTCCTCGCCTGGGAGACCGGTGGGGCCGCGCTCGACCCGGCCTGGTTGCGGCTCCAGGAGGAGACGGCGGGCTTCCCCACCGCCCGGCCCGTCACCGGGCCCCGCCCGGACCTCACGGGGCTCGCCCCCTTCACCCTCGACATCGTCTTCGCCGGACGCGCCCGCTGCCACGACTCCCTCCAGGCCCTGGCCGCCGCCACGCGCGCGCTGCCGGGGGCGCGGGTGCGGCTGCTGCGCGGGGCCTCGCACCACGCCCTGCCGCTGACGGCGGCCGACGAGGTGGCGCGCCTCCTCGCCCTCTGACCGGCCCCGGCTACGCCTTCCGGGACAGGGCCTCGCGGACCGCCTCCTCCGAGCGGGCCACGACCGCCGTGCCGTCCTCGGCGGTGATGATCGGGCGCTGGATCAGCTTCGGGTGGGCGGCGAGGTGGGCGATCCAGCGGGCGCGGGCCCCGTCCGTCGCCTCGCGCGGAAGGTCCCGTACGCCGGTCTCCTTCGCCAGGGGGTCGGAGGTGCGCGTGATGTCCCAGGGTTCGAGGCCGAGCCGGCCGAGCACCTCGCGGATCTCGGCCTCCGAGGGGACGTCCTCCAGGTACCGGCGCACGGTGTACTCGGCACCCTCCGCGTCCAGCAGGGTGAGCGCGCTGCGGCACTTCGAACAGGCGGGATTGATCCAGATCTCCATGCCCGCAAGCCTAGTCAGACGCCGGCCCGCGTCCCGTCCGGCCAGGGCTTCTGTCAGTGCCCCCCGGTAAAATCGAGGGAGAACGACAGGAAGCCAACTACCGTTTGGGAGGCTGTAGATGGCCGCTGCCGCGAGCATTGTGATGCCCAAGAAGAAGCCCTTGCCGGCGGGGCTTCCCCGCGAGTGGTACGAGAACCACAACCGCCGTCTGAAGGCCATGCGGCTGGCGATCTCCCTGCTCGACACGGGGACCTACGACGCCAAGCGCGCCACCAACCGCAAGATACGGACGATGGCCGTCCGGGTGGGGATCCACCGGCCGTCCAACCTCACCTGCCGGATGGTCCGCGCCTTCATCGTCGCGAACGCCGGCTGACGCACGGGTGCGCCGCTCCGGCCG
>NZ_JZWV01000973.1 GCF_000966975.1 Streptomyces katrae
GGGGTGCGCCGCTCCGGCCGGCCGGCTGCCGCCGCAGCCGGCCGGCCACCGGCCCGCTTCACTTCTCCACGAAGACGATCTCCGTCGGCCCGTGGGTCATCCGCACGGTGCAGCCGTCGACCTCGACGACGTGGTGCATGCCGCTGAGCACCTCCGCCTTCCCCTGGAGGTAGAACTGGTCGTCCGAGGCCCCCGCCAGGTAGGCGCGGAAGCAGGACAGGGAGGGGTCCCTCGGGTTGAGGTCCAGGTAGTCCTTCAGCCGGCGGAAGAGCTTCGGGAGGATCACCGCCCCGTCGTCGGCCGTCAGGGAGGTCAGGCCGTCGACCTTCACGCCGGTGGTGGTCGCGTCCCGCTGCCAGACGCCCTTCTTCAGGTCCTGTGCTTCCCCCGCCGCGGCGGTGAGGGCGTTGCGCAGGAGCTCGGGGAATTCGCTGTAGTACGTGGGGTAGGCCAGGCCGGCCTTGACCAGCTGGTGGTTGACGGTGTTCTTCAGCGCGTCCTCGTCGACCTGGACCAGGTAGCCGTTGAAGGCCGGCTGGTGGTCCTTGCCGACGAGGGCGACGCACCGGCCGTAGATGTCGGCGCCGCGGGTGAGGATGTAGCCGTGCACCACCTCCGGGGTGGTGCTGGTGACCTTCTCGGGGCGCTCTGGGTCGTCCCGGACGACGGCGGTGAAGCCGAGTGCCGTCAGGAGTGCGTCCGCTGCCTGGTGCGCGAGGGGCAGGGGCTGGTGCTGCCTGCCCGAGGGGGAGTCCTCCAGGCCGTAGTGGGTCTCCAGCGCGTCGATCCCCTCCAGCCGGATCGCGGCGTTGCCGAACGCCCGTGGTACGACCGGTCTGGAGCCCGGGACGAGTTTCCAGTCGGCCACGTCGTCGGGGGTGAAGTTGACGGTGTCGCCGTCCGGCTCGAAGCCCTTCGCGCGGAAGGTCCCCCGGATCAACAGCATGGGCATGGACATGGCGGCTCCCCTGCGTGTTGGGACGAGAACGCTCAGTGCACGCTCCCTGAACTTACTGACGCGGGGGCCCGCCGGACAGCCGCTGATCGGGCGACAGCAGCAGCAGCGCCACGTCGTCCCGCGGGCCGCCCCCGCTGAATGCCGCGAGGTCCTCCCAGACCGCGGGCACCAGACCCTCCGGGTCGCCCGCCAGTACCGGGACCCGGGTCGCCAGCGGGTAGAAGCAGCCGGCCGCGTCGCGGGCCTCCGTGACCCCGTCGGTGTGCGCGAGCAGCCGGTCGCCGGGCAGCAGCGCGAGTTCGGCGACCTCCGGGAGGGTCGGCCCGGCCAGGCCCAGGCCCAGCGGCGGGCCCGGCTCCGCGGCCACCTCCGTGACCGCGCGGTCCCGCAGCAGCAGGACCGGGGGATGCCCGCACGAAACGATCCGTACGAGGTCCAGCCCGGGCGGGAACTCCAGCAGCACGGCCGTCGCGAACAGCTCCGGGTGCGCCACGGAGTCCGCCGCCGCGTCGGCCGTCAGCCGCCGGTCCAGCCGGGCCGCCACCGCCGCCAGCCCCGGGTCGTCCAGCACCGCCTCCCGGAAGGCGCCGAGCAGCGAGGCCACCGTGCCGACGGCGGCCAGCCCGTGCCCCTGGACGTCCCCGACCACCACCCGGACCCCGTACGGCCCGGCCCGTACGTCGTACAGGTCGCCGCCGACGAGCGTGCCCTGCTGGGCCGCCCGGTACAGCCCCGAGCAGTTCACCCCGCCCACCCGCTCCGGGATCGGCGGCAGCACCGCCAGCTGGGCGGCCTCGGCGACGGTCCGGACGCTGACCAGCTGGGCGTCGCGGCGCCGCCGCACCCAGGCGATGACCACGCTGAGCAGGCCGACGGTGGCCACGGTGGCCAGGTCGGCGCCGCGGGCGTGCCCGACGCCGAGCTCGGGGACGCCGAGGAGGACCAGCACGAGGACGGCGAAGAAGGCGGTGCCGGCGGCGCCGTAGGAGAAGGCGGCCACGGCGGGCAGGGCGGCCAGGAAGTAGCCGAGTTCCGCGGTGGCGGTGCTCCACTGGGCGGCGCACAGCGCCACCAGTGCAGCCACGGGCGCGATCCGGGCCCAACGGGGCGGCGGGGCCCCGTGCGGCCAGCCGGGTTCGTCCCGTCCGCGTCTCGCCCTCCGTCGCGCCCCAGGTCTCACCCCTCCACCCTGGTACGGGGTCCGGGGCGGCGCACGCCGGGTGGCTCCGGCGGCTGGCCGGGGCGGGCCGGGGCCGCGACAGTGGTGGCGTGACGCAGACGCAGAGCGCGACGATCAGCACCCGGCTGAACTGGCTGCGGGCCGGGGTGCTCGGAGCCAACGACGGGATCATCTCCACGGCCGGCCTGGTGGTGGGGGTGGCCGGTGCCACCACCTCGCGGGCGGAGATCCTCACGGCGGGGGTGGCCGGGCTGCTCGCGGGCTCGCTGTCGATGGCGGTGGGGGAGTACGTGTCGGTGAGCTCGCAGCGGGACTCGGAGCGGGCGGCGCTGGAACTGGAGCGGCGCGAGCTGGCGGAGGACCCGGAGGCGGAGCTGATCGAGCTGACGGAGCTGCTGGCCGGGCGGGGCCTGACGCGTGAGGTGGCCCGGGAGGCCGCCGAGCAGCTGACGGAGCGGGACGCGCTGCGGGCGCACGCGCGGGTGGAACTGGGCATCGAGCCGGACGAACTGGCGAACCCGTGGCACGCGGCGCTGGCCAGCCTGGTCGCCTTCACGGCCGGGGCGCTGCTGCCGCTGCTGGCGATCGTCCTGCCGGGGGCTTCGGTGCGGGTGCCGGTGACGGTGGGGGCGGTGCTGGGGGCACTGGTGCTGTGCGGGGTGGTCAGCGCGCGGCTGGGCGGGGCGGCGGTGGGGCGGGCGGTGCTGCGCAACGTGCTGGGCGGGGGGCTGGCGATGGCGGTCACCTATGCGGTGGGCACCTGGCTGGGCGCCGGCTGACCCCTGGGCTCCGC
>NZ_JZWV01000974.1 GCF_000966975.1 Streptomyces katrae
GGGAACGGAGGAAGGGCGGGGCGGGGAGAAGGCCCCGCGCAGCGGCGACGGGCGGGCACACTGCCCCCATGCGCATCGCCATCACCGGAGCCTCCGGACTCATCGGCAGGGCCCTCGTCCGCTCCCTCCACTCCGACGGCCACGACACCGTCCGCTTCGTCCGCCGCGCCCCCGCCGGGCCGGACGAGGCGCGCTGGGATCCCAAGGCCGGGTACGTCGACCCCGACGGGCTGCGCGGGTGTGACGCCGTCGTGCACCTCGCCGGGGCCGGTGTCGGGGAACACCGGTGGACGGCCGCGTACAAGAGGGAGATCCGCGACAGCCGGGTGCTCGGGACCGCCGCCCTCGCGCGTGCGCTGGCCGGGATGGACGAACCGCCGGCCGTGCTCGTGTGCGGGTCTCGGGTACTACGGGGACACCGGCAGCAGGGCCGTCGACGAGTCCGCCCCCGCCGGCACCGGGTTCCTGCCCTCCGTCTGCGTCGAGTGGGAGGCTGCGGCCGCCCCCGCCCAGGACGCCGGGATCCGGACGGTGTTCGCCCGGACCGGGCTGGTGGTCGCGGCCGAGGGCGGGGCCTGGGGGCGGATGTTCCCCGTCTTCCGGGCGGGGATCGGCGGCCGGCTCGGCAGCGGGCGGCAGTACTGGTCGTACATCTCGATGCACGACGAAATCGCCGCGCTGCGCTTCCTGATGGAGACCCCCGGACTGTCGGGGCCGTTCAACCTCACCGCCCCCGAACCGCTCACCAACCGTGAGGTCACCGCCGCGATGGGCCGCGTACTGCACCGGCCGACGCTGTGCGCCGTCCCCGCGCCCGTGCTGCGCGTCGTGCTCGGGGAGTTCTCGCAGGACGTGCTGGGCAGTCAGCGGGTCAGGCCGGCGGGCCTGTTGGCGGCCGGGTTCACCTTCGCCCACCCCGGGATCGAGGAGGCCATCAGGGCCGCCCTGGCCCAGGGGGTGTAGCACCCCCCCGGGGGTGCTGCGGCCGGGCGGTGCAGGCGCTGGTCCGGCGCACCCGGTGTCCACGTGCGACCGGTCGTGACCCGCATGCGACCGCCGTGCGACCGGAGTTGTGCGCAATACCGCGCCGGACTCGGGTTCTCCTGGAGTCCGTTGGGGGAAGAACGATCCCCACACAGCCGCCGCGCCGACCTCGGGGAGGGGCACGTGCTCAGCAGCGACGTCGTCATCGTAGGAGCCGGAGTCTCAGGACTCGCGGCCGCGCACCACCTGATCGCCGCCGGGGTCAGCGTCAGCGTCCTGGAGACCGCCGACGATCCCGGCGGCCGCATGGCCACCGCATCGGCCGACGGCTTCCGCCTCGACCGGGTCGGCCAGCTCCTCAACACCGCGTACACCGAACCCGCCCGTACCCCGGGCCTGGAGGGCCTGACCCTGCGCCCCTTCGCCCCCGGGGTCCTGGTGCACGGCGCCGACGGCAAGCGGCAGCGGGCCGGGGCCCTGACCCCCGCCCGCGCCCTGGCCAGCGGCTCCCTGGACCAGGCCCGGCTCAGCGCCGCGCTCGCCCGCCTCGCCGCACTGCCCCCGGACCGCGTCCTCGCCCGGCCGGAGCGCACCGCCCTCGCCGCCCTCCGCTCCCGCGGCCTGCCCCCGCGCACCGTCAACGGGATCCTGCGGCCCCTGCTCTCCGCCCTGCTGCGCGACCCCGACCTCACCACCTCCAGCCGCGTCGCCGACCTCGCCCTGCGCACCTTCGCCCGCGGCCGCCTCGCCGTGCCCGAGGGCGGGGCGGCGACCCTGCCCGACCTCCTCGCGGCCGGGTTGCCGCCCGGCACCGTACGGACCGGGATCCGGGTGCGGTCGGTGGCGACCAACCTCGTCACCACCGAGGAGCACGGCGACTTCGCGTGTCGCTCCGTCCTCCTCGCCACCGGCGCCCGCGCCGCCGCCGAACTGCTCCCCGGGCTGAGGGTGCCCGCCTTCCACGAGGTCACCGTCATCCACCACGCGACCGCCGAGCCCCTGCCCTGGGACGGCTCGCTGCTCCTGGACGCCGACCCCGAGTGGCCCGTCGCCCACACCACCGTGATGAGCGCCGTCGACCCCACCCGGGCCCCGGCCGGCCGCAGCCTGGTCACCACCACCGTGCACGGCCCGCCGCCGCCCGCCCGTACGGTCGCCTCCCGCCTGGCGCGGCTCTACGACACCGCCACCCGGGGCTGGGAGCTGCTGGCCGTCCACCACACCCCCGAGGCGGTCCCGGCCATGCCCCCGCCGCACGACCGGCAGCGGCCCGTACGGGTCCTGGCCGGGCTCTACGTCTGCGGCGACCACCGCGACTCCAACACCGTCCAGGGCGCCCTGCAGTCCGCCCGCCGCGCCGCCACGGCCCTGCTGCGCGACTTCGGCATTCCCCTCCAGAGCCACCCGGAACCGGTCCTCCCGGTAGCGGCCTGACACCTCCGCCGGGCCGGGACCCACGCACCCCCGGCCCGGCGGATGCCGCCCCGGCCCCCGGGCCCACGCAGGCCGCCCGAGGGCCCCGGCCGGAGCCCGTACCGGCCGGGCAGGGCCGTGCCGCCCCCGGCCGGAGCCCATCCCGGAGCCCGTGCCGCCTTCGGCCGGAGCCCGTACCGGCCGGGCAGGGGCCCGTGCCGCCCGGGCAGGGTCGCCTGCCCGGCGGCCGGCCGGGTCACGGCAGGGCCGACACCCGGTCCCGGTACGTCCTGACCGCCGCGGCGTCCCGGTACGGCTCCAGCCGGCGTTCGAAGTCGCGTACGTACTCCACCGCCCGCACCGACCGCATCTCGCTCGCCTGCTGCGCCGCCTCCGCGCCCAGCGCGCACGCCTGGTCCAGCTCGCCCAGCCCCAGCCGGGCCGTCGCCAGCACCACCCGGCAGAACAGCCGCGAGCGCGCGTACCCGGGCGAGCGCAGCTGGAGCGAGCGTTCCGCGTGCTGGGCCGAGGCCCGGTACTGCTGCAGGTCGCGGTGGCAGTGCCCGAACTCGTCCGCCAGCTGCCCCTCGTCGAAGGCCCGCGCCCAGTGCGGCACGTCGTCCCCCGGCCGGGCCGCGCCCAGGGCCCGCTCGGCCCGCACCAGTGAGGCCGTCGCCGCCCGGACCTCGCCCAGCACGGCGTGCCCCCGCGCCTCGGCCGCGTGCAGCAGCGACTGCACGACCGGCGGCGGGCCCGAGCCCACGCCCTGCTGGGCGACCCGGGCCAGCTGCACCGCCTCCCGGCCGTGCCCGAGGTAGACCGCCTGGCGGCTCATCGTGATCAGCACGTACGACCCGTACGGCCGGTCCCCGGCCGCCTGCGCCAGCCGCAGCGCCTGGACGAAGTACCGCTGCGCCAGCCCGTGCGCGGCGATGTCGTACGAGGTCCAGCCCGCGAGCCGGGTCAGGTCGGCGGCGGCCGAGAACAGCCGCCGCCCGGTGGTCTCCCCGTACGTGCCGCGCAGCATCGGCTCGGCCTCGTGCTCCAGGTAGCGCACCAGGGCCTGGCGGGCGTGCCCGCCGCCGTAGGCGTGGTCCAGGGTGCGGAACAGCTCGCTCACCGACCGCAGCGCCGCGATGTCCCCGCCCGTGACCCGCTGCCCGGGGCCCCGGTCGATCTGCCGCTGCCGGGGCACCGTGGTGCGGCCCTGCGAGGGGACCCGGCCGGCGGCGGGGTCCGCCCCGCGTCCCACCCGTTCGTCGGGCCGCCCGATCAGCCAGTCCCGGCTGGGCACCACCAGCCCGGCCGGGGTGAAGGCGATCTTGCGCAGCTCGGCGTGCGAACCGGAGTCCTTGCGCCACAGCCCGCTCGCGATGTCGACGGCCTCCTCCGGGGTGGCCGCGAACTCCAGCCCCGCGTACACGGGGGCGCACGCGTCCAGGCCCAGGTCCTGCGCCGACAGCCGCCGCCCGAGCCGCCGGGTGAAGACCTCCGCGATCAGGGCCGGGGTGGTGCCACGGGGTTGCTGGCCGCGCAGCCACCGGGTCACGGAGGTCTTGTCGTACCGCAGATCCAGCCCGTGCTCCAGCCCCAGCTGGTCGACGCGGCGGGCGAGCCCGGCGTTGGAGAACCCGGCTTCCGCGATCAGCGCCGCGAGCTGCCGGTTGGGGACGCGCTGGGCAGGTCGTTCCGTCATCGGCTCCACGGTTCCCGTACGTGACGGACCGGGGTCCCGGCCCTGTGAACGGCGTGAATGTAGCGGCCAACTCCGGCTGTGCCGCCCTCTCTGCCCCACATTCATCCGATCGTGTGCAGAATGCGTGGGGCTCTTTACGGACCGGTCCACGACCTCCGCGTAAGCTGCGCCCACCATGAGCCGCCGATCCCACGGGGCGCGTCCGCCCGGTCCGCACACGAACCCGCAGCCCGGCGCCCCGCTGCCGGCGCCCGAGCTGACCGAGGGGCAGTGCCGCCGCTGCGGCACCCACATCGCGGGACTGGACGGGCGCTACGCCTGCGGGGTGTGCGGCTGGGTCAACGACCATTCCGAGGGCCACCGCCGGCTGCCGCGCGCCGACGAGGACCCGGACCGCCCGCCGGCCGGGCGCAGGCGCCCCCGGCTCCTCCCCGGCCCGCAGCCGGGCGCGGAGGAGCCCGGGAACGAGCCCGCGACCGGGGCCGGCGACGAGCCCGGGAACGAGCCCGGGACCGGGACCCGTCCGGGGGCCTGAGGGGCCGCGCACGGGCCGCCGTACCCTGGACCGGTGCGGATACGTGCACACAGCAGGTTCAACGAGGAGGCGCTGCGGTGACTGAGCTTCGGTTTGTCCATCTGGGCTTCGGGCCGGAATCCGTCGAGTACACCGAGGCCTGGGAGGAGCAGCGCCGCGTGCACGCGGCCCGCTTCGCCGACGAGATCGGCGACACCTGCCTGATGGTGGAGCACGAGCCCGTCTACACCGCGGGCCGGCGCACCGACCCCAGCGAGCGCCCGCTCGACGGCACCCCCGTCATCGACGTGGACCGCGGCGGCAAGATCACCTGGCACGGCCCGGGCCAGCTGGTCGGCTACCCGATCATGAAGCTGCCCCGCCCGGTCGACGTGGTCGCCCACGTGCGCCGCCTGGAAGAGGCCCTCATCCGCACCGCGGCCGAGTTCGGCGTCGAGACCACCCGGGTCGAGGGCCGCTCCGGCGTCTGGGTGCTCGGCGACCCCGTGGAGGAGCGCCCGAAGATCGGCGGCCTCTCCCTGGACTTCGACCCCCGGATAGGCGACGACGAGTTCGACGCCCGCCTCAACGGTCCCGAGTACGCCCCGTCCAACGCCGGCCAGCGCCGCGAGGACCGCAAGCTCGCCGCGATCGGCATCCGCGTCGCCAAGGGCGTCACGATGCACGGCTTCTCCTTCAACGTGAACCCGGACAGCACCTGGTTCGACCGGATCATCCCGTGCGGGATCCGGGACGCCGGTGTGACCTCGCTCTCGTACGAGCTGGGCCGCGAGATCACCATCGCCGAGGTGCTGCCGGTGGTCGAGCGGCACCTGAAGGACGTGCTGGAGCACGCCGAGCTGAAGCCGCGCGAGATCGAGCGGGAGCCGGAGCCGGCCGCCGGCTGACGGCGGCGGGAATGCGTCCTGCCGCCCCCGGGTTGGCCGGACGTAAGAGCGTACGAATTACGGGCGTACCCTGGTGGGCGCCGAAGAATCGAAGTCACAGGGAGCCGGTCGTGTCCGCAGTCGCACCCGACGGACGCAAGATGCTGCGCCTGGAGGTCCGCAACAGCCAGACCCCCATCGAGCGCAAGCCCGAGTGGATCAAGACCCGGGCGAAGATGGGTCCCGAGTACACGAAGATGCAGAACCTCGTGAAGGGCGAGGGGCTGCACACGGTGTGCCAGGAAGCCGGCTGTCCGAACATCTACGAGTGCTGGGAAGACCGCGAGGCCACGTTCCTCATCGGCGGCGACCAGTGCACCCGGCGCTGTGACTTCTGCCAGATCGACACCGGCAAGCCCGAGGCCCTGGACCGGGACGAGCCCCGCCGCGTGGGCGAGTCCGTGGTCACGATGGACCTGAACTACGCCACCATCACCGGCGTCGCCCGCGACGACCTGGCCGACGGCGGCGCCTGGCTCTACGCGGAGACCGTCCGCCAGATCCACCAGCAGACCGCCGGCCGCGAGGGCGGCCACACCAAGGTCGAGCTGCTGGCCCCCGACTTCAACGCGGTCCCGGAGCTGCTGGAGGAGGTCTTCGCCTCCCGCCCCGAGGTCTTCGCGCACAACGTCGAGACCGTGCCCCGGATCTTCAAGCGGATCCGCCCCGGCTTCCGCTACGAGCGCTCGCTCGACGTGATCCGCCAGGCCCGCGCCTACGGCCTCGTCACCAAGTCCAACCTGATCCTGGGCATGGGCGAGGAGCGCGAGGAGGTCTCGGAGGCGCTCAAGGAGCTGCACGAGGCCGGCTGCGAGCTCATCACCATCACCCAGTACCTGCGGCCCTCGCCGCGCCACCACCCCGTGGAGCGCTGGGTCAAGCCGGCCGAGTTCGTCGAGCTGGCGAAGGAGGCCGAGGAGATCGGCTTCTCCGGCGTGATGTCCGGCCCGCTGGTCCGGTCGTCCTACCGCGCCGGCCGCCTTTACGCGCAGGCCATGGAAAAGCGCGCGGGCGTGTGATCCACTTCGTCACACTCCGTGTGAAGTCGGGCACAATAACTTACTAAGCGGTAATGCGCGATGACGCGGCCCCTAGGCTCTTTTCTTGGAAGAGCCCGGCGGGCCGCGTCAATGTTTCATCACGTTTGACCGACCGGTCATGCCCTGGTAACACCAATCAGTGACGCTGGATCCACGCACCGCACACGCCCCGATGCGAGTACCGAGAGTAGGGACCGACATCATGCAGGCCGCGCCCGTCCGCGCCATCGCCATTCCGTCCTTCACCGAAGCCTTCCGCGGCATCGAATCGCTGCTCATGAGCGGTGCCCGGCGCAACGCCTGGACGGCCGTCCTGGAGGACCGCCGCAGGGCCAAGGACCGGGTGGAAACCGAGCACGTACTCGAGGCCGCGGCGACCCGTACCCCGCAGGACACGTAAACTTCGCCTTATGGCGAGGAAGTCAAACGCAGAGACTGCTGCGAACCCCGGGCGACTGAAGCAGATCGCCCTGACGTACAAGATGACGAGCAAGGCCGACCCGAAGGTCGGTCTGATCGTCGCGGGTGTGGGAATCGTCACCTTCGGTGTCTTTCTTGCGATCGGCTTCCTGATCGGCCACCCGGTCTACCTGGGCATCCTGGGCTTCCTGGTGGCGTTCCTCGCGATGGCGATCGTCTTCGGGCGGCGGGCCGAGCGGGCTGCCTTCGGGCAGATGGAGGGGCAGCCGGGCGCTGCCGCGGCCGTACTGGACAACGTGGGACGGGGCTGGACGACCACCCCGGCCGTCGCGATGAACCGGAACCAGGACATCGTCCACCGGGCCGTCGGCAAGGCGGGCGTGGTCCTGATCGCCGAAGGCAACCCGAACCGGGTGAAGTCCCTGCTCGCGGCCGAGAAGAAGAAGCTGGCCCGGATCATGCCCGACGTCCCGGTCCACGACTTCATCGTGGGCACCGGCGAGGGCGAGGTGCCGCTCAAGAAGGTCCGCACGACGCTGCTGAAGCTGCCGCGCGTCCTGCCGGGCGACCAGATCACCATCGTCAACGACAAGCTGCGGGCCATGGGCGACCTGATGAGCAACATGCCCATCCCGAAGGGTCCGGTCCCCGGCCGCGGCATGCGCGGCCAGCGCCCGCGCTGACCCGCCCGTATACGAAACGGGAGCGCCCTGCGAGCCGG
>NZ_JZWV01000975.1 GCF_000966975.1 Streptomyces katrae
CGGCCGGCTCGCAGGGCGCTCCCGTTTCCGCTTTGCGTCTGCGGCTCAGATCCGGACCTGGACCGCGCCCGAGAGCCGGTCGTGCAGTCCGCGGCCGTCCCGGTCCCAGACCAGCGCCGGGATGACCAGCGCCAGCAGCACCGTGCGGAGCACCACGCGCGGGAGGCCGAGGCGCGTGCGGAGCACCACGCGCGGGAGGCCGAGGCGCCCGCCGTTCTGCGAGATCACCCGGAGGCCGAGGATCCGCTTGCCGGGGGTGAAGCCCACCGTGCCCACGGTGAGGATCGACAGGGCCACGAAGAGCCCCAGCGTCCAGTTGCCCGCCGAGGCCAGGTCGCCATGGGTGATGAGCCCGTATGCGATCAGCTGGCAGCCGATCCAGTCGATGGCCACCGCGCCGAGCCGGCGCCCGAAACGGGCCACGGAGCCGGGCCCCGACTGCGGCAGGCCGAGCTGCTGGCCCGGATAGCCGAAGTCGACGCCCATGTCCTCGGCGGCCGCGCGGGGGCCGGAGAGCCAGGAACCGATTGCTTGCCTGTTGTCCACTCCACCACGGTACCGGTGCGCTTCGACGGGACCTGGACGGGTCCCTGGTTAACTTGTGCGAAACAAATGGGTCATGCTTGGGAAATCCCGTCTGCTTATGGTCGGTCAGCGTGCGGCACCGCACTGACGCACCGCACCAGAGCTATAAAGCCCGTCCCTGCCCCGGGGACCGGGAGTAGGAGGAGTTGGATGTTCAAGAACGCCGACGAAGTGAAGCAGTACATCGAGGAGAACGACGTCAAGTTCGTCGACGTCCGCTTCTGCGACCTGCCTGGTGTGATGCAGCACTTCACCATCCCGGCGCGAGCGTTCGACCCGGCGGAGGAGCTCGCCTTCGACGGTTCCTCGATCCGCGGCTTCCAGGCCATCCACGAGTCGGACATGGCGCTGCGCGCCGACATCTCGACCGCGCGTCTGGACCCGTTCCGCCGCGACAAGACGCTGAACATCAACTTCTTCATCCACGACCCGATCACGGGTGAGGCCTACAGCCGCGACCCGCGCAACATCGCCAAGAAGGCCGAGGCCTACCTCGCCTCCACCGGCATCGCCGACACCGCGTTCTTCGGCCCCGAGGCCGAGTTCTACGTGTTCGACAGCGTGCGCTTCGCGACCTCCGCGAACGAGGGCTTCTACCACATCGACTCCGAGGCCGGCGCCTGGAACACGGGCTCCGAGGAGAACAACCGCGGCTACAAGGTCCGCTACAAGGGCGGTTACTTCCCGGTCGCCCCGGTCGACCACTTCGCCGACCTGCGCGCCGAGATCTCCCTCGAGCTGGACGCCCAGGGCCTCCAGGTCGAGCGCCAGCACCACGAGGTCGGCACCGGTGGCCAGGCCGAGATCAACTACAAGTTCAACACGCTGCTCGCCGCGGCCGACGACCTGATGCTCTTCAAGTACATCGTGAAGAACGTCGCCTGGCGCAACGGCAAGACCGCGACCTTCATGCCGAAGCCGATCTTCGGTGACAACGGCTCGGGCATGCACGTCCACCAGTCGCTGTGGCAGGGCGGCGAGCCGCTCTTCTACGACGAGGCCGGCTACGCGGGCCTCTCGGACACCGCCCGCTACTACATCGGCGGCATCCTCAAGCACGCCCCGTCGCTGCTCGCCTTCACCAACCCGACGGTGAACTCGTACCACCGCCTGGTGCCGGGCTTCGAGGCCCCGGTCAACATGGTGTACTCGCAGCGCAACCGCTCCGCCGCCATGCGCATCCCGATCACGGGCTCGAACCCGAAGGCCAAGCGCGTCGAGTTCCGCGCGCCGGACCCGTCCTCGAACCCGTACCTCGCCTTCGCGGCGCTGCTCCTCGCGGGCCTCGACGGCATCAAGAACAAGATCGAGCCGATGGAGCCGATCGACAAGGACCTCTACGAGCTCTCCCCGGACGAGCACGCGAACGTCCCGCAGGTCCCGACCAGCCTCGAGGACGTCCTCAAGGCCCTGGAGGAGGACCACGAGTACCTCCTGGCCGGCGGTGTCTTCACCCCCGACCTGATCGAGACCTGGATCGACTACAAGCGCACGCACGAGATCGCCCCGATCGCGCAGCGTCCGCACCCGCACGAGTTCGAGCTCTACTTCGACCTGTAAAAAAAGTCGGGAGCCGGCCCGCCCGGCGCGGGATCGTGCCTGCTGGGAGGCCCCCC
>NZ_JZWV01000976.1 GCF_000966975.1 Streptomyces katrae
CCCCCCGCCGCTCTTTTCGGAGAGCGGCGGGGGGCCTCCTGCTTTTGACAGGTCGTCCGACTGGAGTAACGGTTGATTGGGACCTAAAGGCCCGATAAGCCCGATAAGCGAGACATGTTCGGAGGTGCATGAAGATGCGCCGTAGGATCATCGGTGCCGCCGTCGCGGGTGCCGCAGGGGTCACGCTGGCGCTGCTGCCGCTGAGCAGTGCGTCCGCCCACGACCATGACGGGAACTGGAACCGCTCGAGTCACTCCCGCTGGGCCAACAACTGGGACGATGACGACGACTGCGGCAATGGCAACTGGCGCAGCGGCTGGCACCACCACCATGGCGACCACGACTGGGGCCGCTGGGACAACGCCAACTGGAACGACGACTGGGGCGGCTGGCGCTGACCCCGCCCCGTCCGCTCGACCTCTACCGGTGCCCCTGCCCCGCCCTCAGCGGAGCAGGGGCATCGCGCCGGTCAGCTCCCGCAGGCAGCGCACCGCGAGATCGGCGGGGGAGCCGAGGCCCGAGACCGGGGCGTCGCCGGCGGACCACAGCTCCAGTGCGACCCGGATCGCGTCGGTGGCGGCCGCGGACACCAGGCGTACGGACATCTCGTCCGCCTCCGGACCGGCGAGCCGGGCCACGATCGGGGCCAGGCGCTCCTCGGACTCCTGGTTGACCCGGTACCAGACGGCGCGCAGGGCCTGGTCCGTGGCGGCCGCGCGCAGCAGCCCACGGGTGACCTCCAGGCCCTCCTCGACGGCCTTGGAGTCGCTCAGGGCGCGGGTCACGGCCCGCTCCAGCGCGCGGGCCAGCGGGGTGGCGGGGTCCTCTTCGGCGAGCAGGGCGCGCCAGGCGTCGCCGCCGCCCGCGAGCAGCGGGGCCACGGCCTCCTGCTTGTTGCGGAAGTAGCGGTAGAACGTGCGCAGTGCGACCCCCGCGCGGTGCGCGATGTCCTCCGCGGTGGTTCCGTCGGGGCCGTGCGCGGCGAAGAGCTCGCAGGCGGCGCGGGCGATGTCGAGCTGGGTGGCGGCCTTGCGGCGCTCCGTCAGCGACTGGGCTCCGGAGCCGCTCTGGGGGGAGTACGGACGGGGAGATCTCACGGGTGAAGCGTACCGCCAGTCGGATCAGATGGTTGCAATCGATGCCAGTCTGGCAAAACGTGTCATCTTCTCGGTACGCTGCACCCCATGAACCGTTACGAAGGACGTCGCGTCCTCATCACCGGCGGCGGCTCCGGCATCGGCCAGGCCACCGTGCACCGCATTCTCTCCGAGGGCGGCCGCGTCCACACCGTGGACGTGAACGAGGCCGGCCTCAAGGCCACCGCCGAGCAGGCGGCCGCCGCCGGTCACGCCGGCCGGCTGACCACCGCCGTCCTGGACATATCCGACGAGACCTCGGTCAAGGAAGGCGTGGCGGCCGCCGTCGACGCCCTCGGCGGCATCGACGTGCTGGTCAACGCGGCGGGCATCCTGCGTTCCGCGCACACCCACCAGACCACCCTGGACTTCTGGAACAAGGTCATCGCGGTCAACCTGACCGGCACCTTCCTGATGATCCGCGAGTCCCTCCCCGCGCTGCTCGCCGGCGACCAGCCGGTCGTCGTGAACTTCAGCTCCACCTCGGCGAGCTTCGCGCACCCCTACATGTCCGCCTACGCGGCCAGCAAGGGCGGCATCCAGTCGATGACCCACGCCCTCGCCGCCGAGTACAGCAAGCAGGGCCTGCGCTTCGTCTCCGTCGCCCCCGGCTCCATCGAGAGCGGCATGACCACCGGCAACGGCCCCGGCCTGCCCGAGGACACCGACTGGTCCCTCTTCGCCAAGCTCGCCCCCGCCATCGGCCAGGGCTTCGCCGGCCCCCAGACCGTCGCCGGCGTCGTCGCGATGCTGGGCTCCGAGGACGGCGCCTTCATCACCGGCACCGAGATCCGCATCGACGGCGGCACCCACTACTGACGGGCCTCAGCCCCTGAAGCGGTCCCACAGCCGGGGGAAGCGTTCCGCGAGCACGGCTTCGTTCTCGAAGTCCAGCGGGGCGCCCTCCGGCTCCTCCGCCTGCAACGGGATCCCCAGGTCCGGAGCCACCGCCCCGGTCAGCTGCTCGTACGCCTCGTCGGCGGCGTACCCCAGCTCCTCCCCGTCCCCGTCGATCTCCTCGTCGAACTCGCCCAGCAGCTCCGCCAGCTGGTCCGGATCGTGCACCGCGCCCTCGAAGACCTCCCGGCCCTGCCCGATCAGCCAGCACCGGAAGTAGTCGAACGCGTCGTCGCTCGCACCGTCGAGCAGCACCCACGCCGCCCCCCACAGGTCCCAGGTGTAAGCCCGGTTGTACCGGGACTCGAAGTGCCGCGCGAAGTCCAGCACGGAGTCGGGATCCAGCTGCGTCAGCCGCTCCACGAGCAGCTCGGCATGCTCCTCGGGGTCGCCCCCGG
The DNA here is from genome assembly GCF_000966975.1 of Streptomyces katrae. Classification (GTDB taxonomy): domain Bacteria; phylum Actinomycetota; class Actinomycetes; order Streptomycetales; family Streptomycetaceae; genus Streptomyces; species Streptomyces katrae. The sequence continues at coordinate 2,432 of NZ_JZWV01000976.1, forward strand.
CGGCCTCACGGGTACGGTCGACGATCTCCCAGAACTCCGTCTCGTCCATCACGGAATACAGCATCCGGGCTCGGCCCCCGCCCCGCCACCGCTCATACGGCCAAAGGCCGGTCCCCGATCCCCCGCCCGGCCGCATACTCGAACCCGACGGATCCGGAAGCGGGAGGGGCGCGGATGCAGGGGGAACTGCTCGAAGGCCGGTACCGGCTGGAGGGGAAGCTCGGCGGGGGCGGCATGGGCGAGGTCTGGAGCGCCCTCGACACGAGGATGCTGCGGCCGGTCGCCGCCAAGCTCGTCCACGCCGTGCCCGGCATGGACACCGCCCAGGTCGAACACCGCTTCATGCACGAGGTGCGCTCCGCGGCCGCCCTCCCGCACCGGCACACGGTGACCGTCCACGACTGCGGCGAGGCGTCGCTCGCCGGCCGCAGGTACCTCTACCTGGTCATGGAACGCATCGACGGCGAGACCCTCGCCAAGCTGTTCCGCGGGCCCGTGCCCGTCCCCTGGTACGACGTCGCCAACTGGGGCGGCCAGATCGCCACCGCCCTGCACCGCCCTGTCCGCCGCCCACGGCCGCGGCATCGTCCACCGGGACGTCAAGCCCCAGAACGTCATGCTCACCTCCGCCGGCGTCATCAAGGTCCTGGACTTCGGGCTCGCCAAGTTCCTCGGCGAGACCCTGCGCGTCGCCGACCTCACCGTCAGCGGCACCGCCATGGGCACCTTCGCGTACATGTCCCCCGAACAGTGCCGGGGCGACTCCCGCATCGACCACCGGGCCGACCTCTACAGCCTGGGCTGCCTGCTCTACGAGGGCCTCACCGGCCGACCGCCCTTCACGAACGCCGCCCCCCACGCCCTGCTCTACCAGCAGGTCAACGAACAGCCCCGCCCCCTTCCGGCCGGCAGGGCCCCGGCCGGCCTCACCGACCTGGTCATGCACCTCCTGGCCAAGGACCCGGCCCACCGCCCGCCGGACGCGGCCACCGTCGTACGCGAACTGGACCGCCTCCTGGCCGCCTACCGCCAGCCCCCGGCCCACCCGCCCGCCTCACCGGACGGCGCGGCCGAGGTGGCCCGGCTGCGTGCCGAGGCCGAACGGGAGATCGCGGAA
>NZ_JZWV01000977.1 GCF_000966975.1 Streptomyces katrae
CGTCCCGCCCCCGGCCCGCCCCGGCGGCCACCCCGAGCAGCGCGAGGAGGGCGGCGCCTGGGGTACGGACCCGGCCCCCGCCTCCCTGTACGGCGACTGGCGCGGGACCCCCCGCCCCGCCGCGGCTCCGGCCCCGGGCGCGGACACCCCGGCCGCCGGGGCCCCCGCGGCCGGGTCCTCCCGTACCACCGGGCAGCCGCCGGCCCCCGCCGCCGAAGCCCTCACCTCCACCGGGTCCCACCGCCGCGTCCCGGGCCCCCGTAAGCCCACGGCGCCCGGCGGCGCCGGCCGGCCCGCGAACGGCCGCAGCACCCGGGTCCGCGTCTACACCGGTGTCGCCGCCCTGGCCGTCACCGCCGTGCTCGCCGTCGTCGTGGCGAACCAGGTCACCACCGAGGGCGACCCGGCCGCCACCGGCGCGCGCGCCGCCGGGGACGACGGCCCCCAGCGGGCGCCGGGCGACAAGACGGCCTCCCGCTCCGACGGCCGCCCCACCCCCGCCTCGCCGCCGCCCGCGCAGCCGCCGACCTACGAACAGCAGATGGCGCAGCAGCTGCCCATCGACGCCAAACTCACCGGCCCGGGCGTCTTCGACACCGTGCCCGGCGTCGCCAAGGCCCCCGGCAAGGGCAAGGTCGTGCGCTACCGGGTCGACGTGGAACAGGGCCTCGGCATGGACGCGCAGCTCTTCGCGGAAGCCGTCCAGCGCACCCTCAACGACCCGCGCAGCTGGGGCCACGACGGTGCGATGACCTTCGAGCGGGTGCCCGAGGGCAAGGCCGACTTCGTCATCACCCTCGCCAGCCCCGGCACCACCGGCGCCTGGTGCGCCAAATCCGACCTGGACACCACGATCGACAACGTCTCCTGCGACTCCGCCAGCACCGAACGCGTGATGATCAACGCCTTCCGCTGGGGGCAGGGCTCACCGACCTACGGCGCCGACCAGATGCTCGCCTACCGGCAGATGCTCATCAACCACGAGGTCGGCCACCGCCTCGGACACGGGCACGTGAGCTGCACCAAACCGGGCTCCCTCGCGCCGATCATGCAGCAGCAGACGAAATCCCTCGACATCGACAACATTCACTGCCTTCCCAATCCCTGGGTATTTCCCGGGAATTGACCGCATCGGGCCGGAGGGGTGGCCGGTACTCGCGTTGACAAGCCGTCCGATGATCGGTAATTGTTCTCCGCATGTCGCACCGCCACACCTCCGCCGCGAGCGCCGCCATCGAGCTGGCGCTCCTCGGTGTGGCCGCGCACAGCGTGGCCGACATCCTCTGTCGCTGACGCTCCCCCTGGGCCTGGCGGCCCGGGTGGTACCCCCAGCCTGAGCGCCGCGACCCCCCTTTTTTCTCCTCCTGGTTCCGTCGCGCCCGGGCATTCCTCCTGCCCGCAGGCGCGGCTTCCCCTTTTCCCCGGCCCCCGTCACGGCCGGTGATCCCCGTTGCTGCCCCTCGCGTGGCCCTTCCGTACCCCTTCACGCCGAGAGGTTCCTTCCGTCATGTCCCGTCAGTCCCACATATCGCGCCGCGTCGCCGCGCTCGCCGTCAGCCTCGTACTGGCCGGGGGCGCCGCCGCGTGCGGGCCCAAGGACGCGGCGGGCGGTTCCGGCGGCGAGTCCTCCGGCAAGCCCGGCGCCGCCGGCGCCCCTCAGAAGGGCGGCACCCTCACCGTCCTCAACACCGAACCGCAGAACGACTTCGACCCCGCCCGCCTCTACACCTCCGGCGGCGGAAACGTCCCCTCGCTGGTCTTCCGCACCCTGACCACCCGCAACCGCGAGGACGGTCCGGCCGGCGCCAAGGTCGTCCCCGACCTGGCCACCGACCTCGGCAAGCCCAACGCCGACGCCACCGAGTGGACGTACACCCTCAAGGACGGCCTCAAGTACGAGGACGGCAGCCCGATCACCACCGCCGACATCAAGTACGGCATCGAGCGCTCCTTCGCCGCCGAACTCTCCGGCGGCGCCCCCTACCTGCGCGACTGGCTCGTCGGCGGAGAGACCTACGAGGGCCCCTACAAGGACGGCGGCAAGGGCCTCGACTCCATCGTCGTCCCCGACGACAGGACCATCGTCTTCAAACTCCGCAAGCCCGAGGGCGAGTTCCCCTTCCTCGCCACCCAGACCCAGTTCGCCCCCGTCCCCAAGGCCAAGGACACCGGCGTCAAGTACGAGGAGCACCCCGTCTCCTCCGGTCCGTACAAGGTGGTCAAGAACACCGGCGACGGCGAGACCCTGCTGCTGGAACGCAACGAGAACTGGGACCCGAAGACCGACGAGGAGCGCAAGGCCTACCCGGACCGGATCGACGTCCGCTCCGGCCTCGACGCCGCAGTCATCAACCAGCGGCTGTCCACCAGCTCCGGCCCCGACGCCGCCGCCGTCACCACCGACACCAACCTCGGCCCCGCCGAACTCGCCCAGATCGGCGACAACAAGGAACTCGCCTCCCGCGTCGGCACCGGCCACTTCGGCTACGTCAACTACCTGGCCTTCAACCCCAAGGTCGCCCCCTTCGACAATCCGAAGGTCCGCCAGGCCATCTCCTACGCGATCAACCGCACCAGCGTGGTCAACGCCGCCGGCGGCTCCGCCCTCGCCGAGCCGGCCACCACCTTCCTCCCCGAACGCGAGGCCTTCGGCCACACGCCCTACGACCACTTCCCGGCGGGCAAGACCGGCAACCCGGCCAAGGCCAAGGAGCTCCTGAAGGAGGCGGGCTTCCCCGACGGCCTGACCGTCACCCTCACCCACTCCAACGCCCAGAACCGCCAGACCGGCCCCGAGATCGCCACCGCCGTCCAGCAGGCCCTCGCCGCCGCCGGGATCACCGTCAAGCTCGAAGGCCTGGAGAACAACGCCTTCAACGAGCGCCGCTGGGACGCCAAGAACACCCCCGGCTTCTTCCTCTCCCGCTGGGGCGCCGACTGGCCCTCCGGCGGCCCCTTCCTCGCCCCGATCTACGACGGCCGGCAGATCGTCACCAACGGCTCCAACTACAACCACGCCCAGCTCAACGACCCGGCCGTCAACGCCGAGATCGACGAGATCGCCAAGCTCACCGACCTCGCCGCCGCAGGCAAGCGCTGGGGCGCCCTCGACAAGAAGATCGGCGAGCAGGCCCTCGCCGTGCCCCTCTTCCACCCGGTCTACAAGCGGCTCGTCGGCAAGGACGTCAAGAACGTCGTCATCAGCGACTGGACCGGCGTCCTCGACATCTCGCAGGTCGCCGTCAAGTGAGCACGTTCCTCGACCGGCCGGCGCCCGCGAACGGGGCCCCCGCCC
>NZ_JZWV01000978.1 GCF_000966975.1 Streptomyces katrae
GGCGGGCCGCCGGGTCCGGCGGTGGCTGCGCGGACGTCCGTCCGCCCTCGCGGCCACCGCCGTCCTGGCCCTCCTCGTCCTCCTCGCCCTCGCCGCACCCCTGCTCGCCCACCTCACCGGACAGGACCCGAACGCCTACCACGACGACCTCGTGGACTCGGCCCGCGGCGGCGTCCCCCTCGGCTCCTTCGGCGGGATCTCCGCCGACCACTGGCTCGGTGTCGAACCCGGCACCGGCCGCGACCTGTTCACCCGCCTCCTCTACGGGGCACAGGTCTCCCTCCTCGTCTCCCTCGGCGCCACCGCCGTCCAGGTGGCCATCGGCGTCGCCGCCGGGATCACCGCGGCCCTCGGCAGCCCCCTGCTGGGACGGCTCATCGGCGGAACCACCGATGTGATGATCGCCCTGCCCCTGCTGGTCCTCGCCGTCGCCCTGACCGCCGTCGTCCCGCCCGGCTTCCCGCGCCCACTGCTGCTGGTCCTCGTCATCGGCGTCCTCGACTGGGGCGGCACAGCCCGGCTGGTCCGCGCCCAGACCCTGTCCCTGCGCGGCCTGGACTTCGTCGAGGCCGCCCGGCTCGCCGGCAACGGCCGGCTGCGGATCGCCCGACGGGAACTCCTGCCCTCGCTGGCCGCCCCCGTCATCACCCTGGCCGCCCTCAAGGTCCCGACCAACATGGTGATCGAGGCCTCCCTCTCCTTCCTCGGCGTCGGCGTGAAGCCGCCCACCCCCTCCTGGGGGCAGATGCTGTCCAGCGCCCAGACCTGGTTCCGCGCCGACCCCGCCTACGTACTGCTCCCCGCCGGGCTGCTCTTCGTCACCGTGCTGTCCTTCACCGTCCTCGGCGACGGCATCCGTACGGCCCTCGACCCGCGCGAGGGTTCGCGCCTGCGGGTCGGCACCGGAAAGGAGCACGCCGCATGACGGGCTTCGTGCTCAAGCGCCTCGGCAGCGCGCTCCTCGTCCTCCTCGCGCTGTCCGTCCTCGTCTACGCCCTCTTCTACGTCGCCCCCGGCGACCCCGCCCGCCTGGCCTGCGGAGAACGCTGCAACCCGCAGCAGATCGCCCAGGTCCGCGAGCAGCTCGGGCTGAACGCCCCCGTCGTCACCCAGTACCTGCACTTCCTCCAGGGGCTGCTGGCTGGACGGGACTACTCCGGCGGCGCCGGACTGGTGCTGCACTGCGACGCACCCTGCCTCGGGTTCTCCTACCAGAACGACCGGCAGGTCACCGAACTCCTCCTGGAACGGCTGCCCGCCACCCTCTCCCTCGCCCTGGGCTCCCTCGTGATCTGGCTCGTCGTCGGCGTCGGCACCGGACTGCTGTCGGCGCTCCGCCGCGGCGGACCCACCGAACGGGTACTCACCGTGCTGACCCTCGCCGCCACCGGCACCCCCGTCTTCATCCTCGGGCTGCTGCTGCTCATGGCCGTCTGCGCCTACCTCCAGTGGCTGCCCTTCCCGACGTACGTGCCCTTCGGCGAGGACCCCGAGCAGTGGGCCTGGAACCTGCTGCTGCCCTGGGTCACCCTCGGCGTCTTCGAGAGCGCCAAATACGCCCGGCTCACCCGCAGCTCCACCCTGGAGACCCTCGCCGAGGACCACATCCGCACCTTCCGCGCCTACGGGGTGGGGGAGCGCAGGATCGTCACCCGGCACGCGGTGCGCGGGGCCGTCGCCCCCGTGATCGCCCTCAGCGCCGTCGACTTCGGCACGATGATCGGCGGCGCGGTGCTCACCGAATCCCTCTTCGGCATCCCCGGCCTCGGCAAGACCCTCATCGACGGAGTACGGGTCGTGGACCTGCCCGTCGTCGTGGGCGTCGTCCTCGCCATCGGCACCGCCGTCGTCCTCGCCGGAGCCGTCGCCGACCTCCTCTACGCCCTCGCCGACCGAAGGGTGACCCTGACATGACCGACCACCTGGTGGACGTCACCGACCTCGCCGTCGACTTCCCCGTCGGAGCCCCCGGCTCGTACGTACGGGCCGTCGACGGGGTCTCCTTCACCCTGTCGGCCGGCCGGGCCCTGGGCATCGTCGGCGAGTCCGGCAGCGGCAAGTCCACCGTGGCGGCCGCCCTGCTCGGACTGCACCGGGGCACCGGCGCCCGTCTCACCGGCAGTGTCCGCGTCGGCGGCACCGACCCGGCCACCGCCTCCCCGGCCGCCCTGCGCGCCCTGCGGGGCGGCACCGCCGCCATGGTGTTCCAGGACCCGCTGAGCTCCCTCGACCCCTACCACGCGATCGGCGACCAGATCGCCGAGGTGTACCGGGTCCACACCACCGCCACCCGCCGGGCCGCCCGCGCCCGCGCCGTCGAGGTCCTCGACCGGGTCGGCATCCCCGACGCCGCCCGCCGCTCCCGCGCCCGGCCCCACGAGTTCAGCGGCGGCATGCGCCAGCGCGCCCTCATCGCCATGGCCCTCGCCTGCCGCCCCCGTCTCCTCGTCGCCGACGAACCGACCACCGCCCTGGACGTCACCGTCCAGGCCCAGATCCTCGACCTCCTCCACGGCCTCCGCGAGGAACACGGCCTCGCCCTGCTCCTCGTCACGCACGACGTGGGAGTGGCGGCGGAGAGCGTGGACGACCTTCTGGTGATGCGGGAGGGACGGGTGGTGGAACGCGGACCGGTGGGGGAGGTGCTCACGACCCCCACCGCCGCTTACACCCGTGCCTTGCTGGCGGCCGTGCCGCGCCTCGACGCGGCGCCGAATCCAGCCCCGCCTGGGGGTACCCCCGGACGGAGTCCGGGGGAGGTTGAGGCGCTGGGGTCCGGGCGCAGCCCGGGGAACGGAGGAAGGGCGGGCAGGGGACCGGCCCCGCAGGGCAACGACACGGCCCCCACCCTCGAAGCGACAGCCCTCCGCAAGGAGTTCGGCCGCGGCAAGCGCAAGGTCACGGCCGTGGAGGACGTATCGCTCATCCTCCACCCGGGAGAAACCCTCGGCATCGTCGGCGAGAGCGGCAGCGGCAAAAGCACCCTCGGCCGCATCCTCGTCGGCCTCCTGCCCCCCACCGCCGGCGAGGTCCGCCACGCCGGCGCCGCCCCCGCCACCGGCATCGCCCCCGGGGCCCAGATGGTCTTCCAGGACCCCGTCTCCTCCCTCAATCCCCGCCGCAGCATCGGCGAGTCCATCGCCGACCCCCTCCGCGCGGCCGGGGAGCGCGACGGGTCCGCCGTCCGCCGACGGGTCGAGGAACTCCTGGTCCGGGTCGGCCTGGAGCCCGGCCACTACGACCGCTACCCGCACGAGTTCAGCGGCGGCCAGCGCCAGCGCGTCGGCATCGCCCGAGCCCTGGCCCCCCGGCCCCGGCTGATCGTCTGCGACGAGCCCGTCTCCGCCCTGGACGTCACCACCCAGGCTCAGGTCACCGCCCTGCTGGCGGAGATCCAGCGGGACCTGGGCATCGCCCTGGTCTTCATCGCCCACGACCTGGCGGTGGTCCGGCAGGTCAGCGACCGGGTCGCCGTCATGCGCGCCGGCCGGGTCGTCGAGGAGGGCCCGGTGGACGAGGTGTACGGCAGGCCCGCCCACCCGTACACCCGCCGGCTCCTCGACGCCGTGCCCGTCCTGGACCCGCTGCTCGCCGCGCGCCGCCGCTCGGCCCGCCAGGAGGTGTACGCCTGACACCCCCGCACCACCGGACCCACCCGCCGGTACGCCTTTCCTAGCGCGCTCGAACGCGAACCGTACGGGAAAGTTACGACTCTTCACCCCTTCCGGTGGCGCGACGGACAACCGTCCGTCGCGCCACCGGCGTATCCGCTTGAGTTCTCCCGCGGCGGGTCACCGGACCGACGGCGACCGCCAGTAACGGGAGAACGGGGGTGCCACTCGTGCGGATCGGACTGCTCACCGAAGGTGGTTATCCGTATGCGGCCGGAGAGGCGGGGCTGTGGTGCGACCGGCTCGTGCGCGGACTCCCGCAGCACGAGTTCGAGCTCTACGCGCTGAGCCGCAGCGCCGAACAGGAGGAGCGCGGCCGGGTCCCGCTCCCGCGGCAGGTCACCCGCGTGCGCACCGCCCCGCTGTGGGCCCCCGCCGACGACGGCCGGACCCACTCCCGGCGCGAGCGGCGGCGTTTCGCCGCCTGCTTCGGGGAGCTGGTGCGCGGCATCTGCGGCGGCAGCGCGTCCGCGGCCGGACCGGCGATGGCAGAGGCCTTCGCGGCGGGGCTGTACGGGCTCGCCGAACTCGCCCGGGACCAGGGCGGGATGTACGCGGCCCTGCGCTCCGAGACCGCCGTACGCGCCCTGGAGGCCGGCTGCCGGGCCCCGGGCGCGGGCCGGGCCGTACGGGAGGCGCGGGTCCCCGACCTGCTGGAGTTCGCCGACGAACTGGAGCGGCTGCTGCGGCCGCTGTCCCTCGACTGGTACGGGGAGCCGGGGCTCGGCGCCGTCGACGTCTGCCACGCCGCCGCCGGCGGGGTGGCCGCCGTACCCGGGCTGCTGGCCAAACGCTTCTGCGGGGTCCCGCTGCTGGTCACCGAGTACGGGGTCCAGCTGCGCGCCCACTACCTGGACCAGGGCCCCGACGGGCCGGCCGGGCCCGGCGCCGGCGGTCCGGGAGGCGGCCCCGCCAGGCCCGCCGTCCGCGCCCTGCTCGCGGCCTTCCACGTCCGGCTGGCCGGGGAGATCTACGCCCGCGCCGACCTGCTGACCCCGGGCAACGCGCACGCCCGCCGCTGGCAGGAGCGGTGCGGGGCGCCCCGGGAGCGGGTGCGGACCGTGTACCCGGGGATGGAGGCGGACCGATTCGCCGCCGTCGGCGAGGATCCCGGCTGCGGGGACCCCGACACGCTGGTGTGGGTCGGGCGGGTGGAGCCGGCCAAGGACCTGATCGGCCTGCTGCACGCCTTCGCGGAGGTCCGGCGGGCCGCCCCGCACACCCGGCTGCGGATCTTCGCCACGTCCGCCGCGCCGGGGTACCTGGCTGACTGCCGCTCGCTGGCCGCGCAGCTCTTCCCCGACGAGGCCGCGGACGCCCGGACGGCCGGCGAGAACCCCGTCGGGTTCGAGGAGGTCGGCGGGCCCGAGGCGCCGTCGGCGGCCGACGCGTACGCCGCCGGGCGGATCGTGCTGCTGTCCTCGGTGATCGAGGGGTTCCCGATCAGCCTCGTCGAGGCGATGCTGTGCGGCCGGGCCACGGTGTCCACGGACGTCGGGGCCGTCTGCGAGGTCATCGGCGGCACCGGGCTCGTCGTCCCGCCGCGCAACCCGCGCGCCCTGGCCGACGCCTGTCTCGCGCTGCTCGGCGAACCGGAACGGGCCCAGCGGCTGGGGGCGGCGGCGCGGGCGAGGGCGCTGGAGCTGTTCACGGTCGAGCAGAACGTGTCGGCCTTCCGGGAGAGCTATCTGTGGCTGCTGGCCAGGGGTGCCGGACGGCGGGAGGGCGAGGTCCCGTTCGCCCGGCCGGCGGAGGCCGTGGTGCCGGGGCACTGGACGACGCCGACGTGGAGCGTTGCCGATCCTGCGGGGGCTGAGGGGGCGGCGGTATGACGACCTCGGACATCGCGGGCGCGGCGCCGTTGCCGGGGGCTCTGCCCCCGAGCCCCCGCGCCTCGATCGCCCCCAGACTCCGTCCGGGGGGACCCCCAGGCGGGGCTGGATCTGGCCGGGCTGCGGCCGACCAGGTCGCGGGTGGTCCTCGGGCGATGGCCGGCGGCCGGCGGGGCGGGGATCCCGTGAAAGCGCTGCTGCACCGGCACCGGGAGCTCTGTGAGCGGGCCGTCGACGCGCTCGAGGTCGCCGCCGGGCTGGAGGCGTGCGGGATCACCGACCGGACCGCCGCGCGGTTCCGGCACCGGGACGTGTTCTCGCTCGCCGAGGAGCTGTACGCGCGGACCCCCCGCCGGGAGGAACCCGCCGAGGAGCCCGTCCGCGTCCCGGCCGGGGGCCGGACGGTGGCGCGGCGGTTCGGGGGCGCCCTGCTGCCCGGGGCCCTCGGGTGCGCGGCGGCCGCCGCCGGGGTGCCCGGGTCGGGGTGGGCGGCGGGGCTGCTCGCCGTCCTCGCGCTGGTGTGGCCCGGGCGGGCCGCGGGCGGCCGGTTCCCCTGGGCCGCGCACCTGCTCGCGGCCGCCGTCGCCGGCTGGGCCGTCCACCGGCACGGGCCCGCCCTCGGGCCGGCCCTCGCCCTGGCGGTGGCCCCCGGCTACCTCACCGCCGCCCTCTACGCCGCCCGGGCCCGGCGCCGGCTCGCCGGGAGCCGGGCGCTGGACGAGTTCGCCGCCGGGGCCCGGCCCCTGCTGGCCGGAGCGCTCCTGCTGTTCACCGCGGCCGCCACGGGGGCTGCCGCGCTCGCCGGAGCCGCCCCCGCGACGGCCGTACCGCTCGCGGTGCTGCTGTTCCTGGTCCGGCTCCTCCTCGGCCACGGCGCCCACCGCGCACCGGTGGCCGCGGCCCTCGCACTCGCCCTGGTCCCCGTCCCGGCCGCGGTGTACGCGGCCGTCGCGGGACTCCTCGTACACGCCCTCCTCGCGCTGTCCCGTGCCTCCGCACACGCGCGTCCCTGAGCGCCGTACCCCCTGAACAACGACAACTCACCAAGGAGAAAAGGATGACCGGCCAGCCAACCAACCGAGGGGCCGCGCGATGAGGGTGCTGCTGATCGGAGCCAACGGTTACCTCGGCCGCTACGTCGCGGACCGGCTGCTCGCCGACCCCGCCGTCCAGCTCACCGCGCTGGGCCGGGGCGACGACGCCGACGTCCGTTTCGACCTCGCCACCGGCAGCCCCGGAGCCCTCACCCGGTTCCTGGACGCCGTCCACCCCGGCGTCGTCATCAACTGCGCGGGCGCCACCCGCGGCGGAGCCCGCGAACTCACCCGGCACAACACCGTCGCCGTCGCCACCATCTGCGAGTCCCTGCGCCGCAGCGGCTGCGGGGCCCGGCTGGTGCAGCTCGGCTGCGCCGCCGAGTACGGGCCCAGCCAGCCCGGGTCCTCCACGGCCGAGGACGCCGTCCCGAGACCCGGCGGACCGTACGGGGTCAGCAAGCTCGCCGCCACCGAGCTGGTCCTCGGCTCCGGACTGGACGCCGTCGTGCTGCGGGTGTTCTCGCCCGTCGGCCCCGGCACCCCGGCCGGGTCCCCGCTGGGCCGGCTCGCCGAGGCCATGCGGCGGGCCATGCAGTCCGGGGACGGTGAGCTCAAGCTCAGCGGGCTCGGCGTGCAGCGCGACTTCGTGGACGTACGGGACGTGGCCCGGGCCGTGCACGCCGCCTCCCTGTCCGCCGCCCAGGGCGTCGTCAACATCGGCACCGGCCGCGCGGTCCGGCTGCGCGACGCGGCGGCCGTCCTCGCCCGGGTCGCCGGATACGGGGGCGCCCTCAACGAGCTCGACGTCCCGCACGGCGGAGCGCACAACGACCCCCGGCACGGCCACCCCGGCCGCCCGCAGGGCCTGGCCGGCATCGGCTCGCCCCGCTCGGAGGCCACCCCCGAACAGCTCGCCACCGCGGCCCCCCAGCCCTACCCGTACCCCGACGGCTGCGGCGCCTGGCAGCAGGCCGACGTCCGCACCGCCCGGGACCGCCTCGGCTGGCGACCCCGGATCAACCTCGAGGAATCCCTCGCGGACATCTGGATGGAGGCGGCGTGCCGTATCTGACCACCCCGCCCGGGGCCACGGCGGCCGCCGCGACCGAGTCCGGCC
>NZ_JZWV01000979.1 GCF_000966975.1 Streptomyces katrae
CGCCGCGACCGAGTCCGGCCGGCTCGGCCTGGGCATCCCCGGCTACGCGCACCCGCTGCTCGCCCCGGTGGAGTGGGCCGAGCTGACCCGCCCCGGCACCCCGCTGCACTGGGCCGTGCTCAACGTCTCCGACGGCCCCGGCGGCCGACCCGACCCGCACTGCGGCGAGGCGGCCGGACGGCTGCGCGGCGCGGGCGGGACGGTCCTGGGGCACCTCGCCCTGCGGGGCGGCACCCGTCCGTTCGGGGAGCTGGTCTCCGACGCCCACCGCTTCCGCGACTGGTACGGGGTCGGCGGCTTCTACCTGGCCGAAGCCCCCGCGGACCGCGCGGACCTCGCCGGGATCCGCCGGCTCACCGACGCCCTGCGCGGGCTCGGCGAGGGCCTGCGGATCGTCCTCGGACACGGCACGCACCCCTGCGAGGGCTACCTGGAGGCGGCCGACCAGCTGGTCACCTTCTCCGGGGCCTGGACCGACTACCGCTGGTCGCAGGTGGCGGAGTGGACGGCCGACCACCCGCCGGAGCGGTTCTGCCACCTCGTCCACGGGGTGCCCCGCACCCACCTGGAGGAGGCCGTCCGCATCGCGCGCTGGCAGGGGGCCGGAACCATCTGGTTCACCGACCGGCGGGCCACCCCCGACCGTGACCCCTGGGAGTCGATGCCCGCCTACTGGGACGAATTCGTCTCACGTATCGGACCGGGTGTCTCGGAATGAAGAAGGGCGTGGCAGTGTTACGGGAAGAACCACCGTTCAGACTTACCCATCTACGGAGTCCCCGTGTCGCTGCCACCCCTGGTCGAGCCAGCTGCTGAGCTCACCGTTGACGAGGTCCGTCGGTACTCCCGCCACCTGATCATCCCGGATGTCGGGATGGACGGCCAGAAGCGCCTGAAGAACGCCAAGGTGCTGGCCGTGGGCGCGGGCGGCCTCGGCTCGCCCGCCCTCATGTACCTGGCCGCGGCCGGCGTCGGCACCCTGGGCATCGTGGAGTTCGACGAGGTCGACGAGTCGAACCTGCAGCGCCAGATCATCCACAGCCAGTCGGACATCGGCCGTTCCAAGGCCGAGTCCGCCCGTGACAGCGTGCTGGGCATCAACCCGTACGTCAACGTGGTCCTTCACGAAGAGCGGCTCGAGGCCGAGAACGTGATGGAGATCTTCAGCCAGTACGACCTCATCGTCGACGGCACGGACAACTTCGCCACGCGCTACCTGGTCAACGACGCCTGCGTGCTGCTGAACAAGCCGTACGTGTGGGGTTCGATCTACCGCTTCGACGGCCAGGCCTCCGTCTTCTGGTCCGAGCACGGTCCCTGCTACCGCTGCCTCTACCCGGAGCCCCCGCCGCCGGGCATGGTCCCGAGCTGCGCCGAGGGCGGCGTCCTGGGCGTGCTCTGCGCGTCCATCGGCTCCATCCAGGTCACCGAGGCCATCAAGGTCCTCACCGGTGTCGGCGAGCCGCTCGTCGGCCGCCTGATGATCTACGACGCCCTGGAGATGCAGTACCGCCAGGTCAAGGTCCGCAAGGACCCCGACTGCGCGGTCTGCGGTCCGAACGCGACCGTCACCGAGCTCATCGACTACGAGGCCTTCTGCGGCGTCGTCTCGGAGGAGGCCCAGGAGGCCGCCGCCGGCTCGACGATCACTCCCAAGCAGCTCAAGGAGTGGATCGACGAGGGCGAGAACATCGAGATCATCGACGTCCGCGAGAAGAACGAGTACGAGATCGTCTCGATCCCCGGCGCCAAGCTGATCCCCAAGGGCGAGTTCCTGATGGGCACCGCCCTCCAGGACCTCCCGCAGGACAAGCGGATCGTCTTGCACTGCAAGACGGGTGTCCGCAGTGCGGAAGTCCTCGCGGTCCTGAAGAACGCGGGCTTCGCGGACGCCGTCCACGTCGGCGGCGGCGTGATCGGCTGGGTCCACCAGATCGAGCCCGAGAAGCCGGTCTACTAGGCCTTCCCCGGAGGAGGGGTCGTACCGCTCGTCGGTACGGCCCCTTCGTCGTTCGCCGTCCCGGGGGTGCAGACGGCGTTCGCGCCGGGCACCTTCCCGTCCAGCAGGTAGGCGTTGACCGCCTGCTGCACGCACCGGTCGCCGCTGTTGTACGCGCCGTGCCCCTGCCCCTTCCACGTGAGCTCCACGCCCACGCCCTTGCCCAGCCGGTTCACCATGTTCCGCGCCCCCTCGTACGGGGTCGCCGGGTCACCGGTGTTGCCGACCACCAGGATCGGGGCGGAGCCGGGGGCGGAGACGTCCGGGGTCTGCCAGGACCCGGGCACCGGCCAGCCCGTGCAGCTCATCAGCGCCCAGCCGAGGAAGTCCCCGAAGACCGCGGAGGCCTTGCGGAACTCCGGCAGCTTCGCCTTGGTCTCCTGCAGGCTGTAGCGGTCCTTGGAGTCCGCGCAGCTGATGGCCGTGTTGGCGGCGCCGATGTTGCTGTAACGGCCCTGCTGGTCACGGCCGTTGAGGAGGTCGGACAGGGTCATCAGCAGCTGCCCCTGCCCGCCCTCGGCCTCGTCCAGCCCCTGTTCCAGCAGCGGCCACAGCTCTTTGGAGTACAGGGCCTGCGCGATGCCGTTGGTGGCCATCGTCTCGGTGAGCATCCGGTCGCCGAGGCCGGCGATGGGCTTGGCCGCCAGCTGCTTCTGCAGTCTGACGACGTTGTCCTCGACCTCCTTGACGGTGGTGCCCTGCAGCCGGCACTGCTCGCCCCGGTCCACGCAGTCCTGGGCCCAGTTGTCGAGGGCCAGCTGGAAGCCCTTCGCCTGGCCGAGCGCGCCCTGTTCGGAGTTCTTGGTCGGGTCCACGACCGCGTCGAAGACGGCCCGGCCGACGTTCTTGGGGAAGAGGTGGGCGTAGACCCCGCCGAGTTCGGTGCCGTAGGAGATGCCGAAGTAGTTCAGCTTCGGGTCGCCGAGGGCCTGGCGGATCCGGTCGAGGTCGCGGGCGGCGTTCTCGGTGCCGACGTGGGGGAGCACCTTGCCGGAGTTCGCCTGGCAGGCCTGCTGGTACTTGCGCAGGCCGTCGGTGAACGCCTTCTCCTGCTCGGGGGTGGCGGGGGAGGAGTCCTGGGCGTAGTAGGCGTCCAGCTGCTTGTCGTTCTCGCAGAGCACCGGGGCGCTGCGGCCGACCCCGCGCGGGTCGAAGCTCACCAGGTCGTAGCGGTCGCGCAGGGCCGCGTAGTCCTTCGCCGCGCTGGGCAGGGTGGTGATCCCGGAGCCGCCCGGCCCGCCGAAGTTGAAGACGAGCGACCCGATGCGCTTTTTGGGGTTCCTGGCCTTCGCCCGGATCAGGGCGATGGGGATGGTCTCCCCCTCGGGCTTGGCGTAGTCCAGCGGCACGTCGAGGGTGGCGCACTGCCACAGCGGGCCGTCGAGGGTGGCGCACTGCCAGTCCACGGGCGGCGCCTGCCCACCGCCTTCGGCGGCGTCGGGGGCCGAGCACTCCCCCCACTTGAGGGCCTTGGTGTCCGTGGCACCCCCGGCCGGGGCCTTCTTCGTACCGCCGCTGCCGCCGGAACAGGCGCTGGTGGTGAG
>NZ_JZWV01000980.1 GCF_000966975.1 Streptomyces katrae
GAGGAAGGGCGGGGCTGGGAGACGGCTCCGCGCAGCGGGACCCGCACCCGCACGGGCCCGGCTACGCCTCGTACGGGCGGGCCGGCCACGGGGATTCGGCCGGGCGGAGGGCGTCGAGGCCGCCCTCGGAGGCCAGCGCCGCCGTCAGGGCCAGGACGCCCGTCACCAGCGCCGGGTTCCCGAGCTCGCCGGCCAGGACGCCCCGGACCAGAGCCTCCCGCTCCACCCACTCCACCCGCATGTCCGCCTCCTCCGACGAGGCGTCCTCGTACCGCTCCCCGTCCGCGTCCGACACGTCCCGCGCAAGGAAGATCCGCACCGCCTCGTCGGAGCCGCCCGGGGAAGCGTAGAAGTCGGCGAGCACCCGCCAGTCCCCCGCCTTGACGTGCGCCTCCTCGTACAGCTCCCGCTGCGCCGCGTGCAGCGGGTTCTCGCCGGGTACGTCGAGCAGCCCGGCCGGCAGCTCCCAGAGCCGGCGCCGCACCGGGTGCCGGTACTGGTTGATCACCAGCACCCGCCCCTCCCCGTCCAGGGCGAGCACGCACACCGACCCCGGGTGCACCTGGTAGTCCCGGCGGGCCACCGACCCGTCCGGCATCCGGACCTCGTCGGAGTCCACCGCCGTCTTGGCTCCCTGGAACGGCCGCCTGGTCGACAGCGTCTCCCAGGTCTCCGCCGTGTCCTTGATACCGATGCCGATGTCCATGCCGATGTCCTCCCACGACGTGCGACGGCCGGGGTACGGAAGATCCGTACCCCGGCCGCCTACGTTACCGAGCGCCGGGCGTCAGCCCTGCTGCTGCTTGCGCTCCACCGCGGCCTTGACCAGGCCCGCGAACAGCGGGTGCGGGCGGGTCGGGCGGGAGCGGAGCTCCGGGTGGGCCTGGGTGGCCACCAGGTAGGGGTGGACCTCGCGCGGGTACTCGACGTATTCGACGAGCTTGTTGTCCGGGGAGGTGCCGGAGAAGACCAGGCCGGCCTTCTTCTCCAGCTCGCCGCGGTAGGCGTTGTTCACCTCGTAGCGGTGGCGGTGGCGCTCGTCCACGTACGCCTGGTCGCCGTAGACCTCGCGGACGATGGAGCCCTCGGCGAGCTTCGCCGGGTACATGCCCAGGCGCATCGTTCCGCCCAGGTCGCCGGCGCCCTCGACGAAGGCCAGCTGCTCCTCCATGGTCGAGATGACCGGGTGCGGGGTGGAGGGCTCGAACTCGGTGGAGTTCGCCTCCTCGATGCCCGCGAGGTTGCGCGCGGCCTCGATGACCACGCACTGCAGGCCCAGGCACAGGCCGAGCAGCGGGACCTTGTTCTCACGGGCGTAGGTGATCGCGCCGACCTTGCCGTTGACACCGCGGTCGCCGAAGCCGCCGGGGACGCAGATCGCGTCCACGTCGGACAGCTGCGCGGCGGCACCGGCCGGGGTCTTGCAGTCGTCGGAGGTGACCCACTTGATCTGGACGCGGGCCCGGTTGGCGAAACCGCCGGCGCGCAGCGCCTCGGTCACCGACAGGTAGGCGTCGGGCAGGTCGATGTACTTGCCGACGAGCGCGACCTTGACCTCGTGGTCGGGGTTGTGGACGCGGTCGAGCAGGTCCTCCCACACCGTCCAGTCGACGTCACGGAAGGGCAGGTCGAGCTTGCGGACGACGTAGGCGTCCAGGCCCTCGGTGTGCAGCACCTTCGGGATGTCGTAGATCGACTTGGCGTCGATCGCCGCGACCACGGCCGCCTCGTCCACGTCGCACATCAGCGAGATCTTGCGCTTGATGGAGGTGGGGACGTCGCGGTCGGCGCGCAGCACGATCGCGTCGGGCTGGATGCCGATGTTGCGCAGCGCGGCGACGGAGTGCTGGGTCGGCTTGGTCTTCAGCTCGCCGGAGGGGCCGATGTAGGGCAGCAGCGAGATGTGCACGACGAAGACGTTGTCGCGGCCGACCTCGTGGCGGACCTGGCGGACGGTCTCCAGGAAGGGCAGCGACTCGATGTCGCCGACCGTACCGCCGACCTCGGTGATGACGACGTCGACGTCGTCGGTGGCCATGCGGCGGATGCGGTGCTTGATCTCGTTGGTGATGTGCGGGATGACCTGCACGGTGTCACCGAGGTACTCGCCGCGCCGCTCCTTGGCGATGACCTGCGAGTAGACCTGGCCGGTGGTGACGTTGGCCGAGCCGTCGAGGTCGACGTCGAGGAAGCGCTCGTAGTGGCCGATGTCCAGGTCGGTCTCGGCGCCGTCGTTGGTGACGAACACCTCACCGTGCTGGAACGGGTTCATCGTGCCGGGGTCGACGTTCAGGTACGGGTCGAGCTTCTGCATCGTGACCCGCAGGCCGCGCGCCTTGAGCAGCGCACCCAGGCTGGAGGCCGTCAGGCCCTTGCCGAGGGACGAAGCGACACCCCCGGTGACGAAGATGTGCTTGGTCGTCATGGATTTGGGCGGCATCGCCAAAGGGGGGCTCCCGTGGTCGCGAGGTGAGGTGCGTCCGGCGACTTCTCCCGTTTCCGGGGGCGCCGAAGCTGCGGTTTCGGGGCTCCTGATTCGCACAGGCAGACCACCGGTCCACGGGGTACCAGCCTATCAGCGCCCGGGGCGGTCCGCCTCCGGGCGCGCTGCGCGGCGGCGCCGCCCGCCGCCCCGCGGCGGCGTCCGGCCCCGGCGTCCGCCCAGGTCACCCGTTCGGCCGAGTGACATTGTCCCAATACTTAAGGAGATCACTAGGGTGCGCTCATAACTTGCTCGGATACCGCTGCACATCGCCGCCGAGCAGTCCGGCGAACGGCGTAACAACGCCGGTTCCGGCAATGTAGGACTCGACGCGGGGATCCCTGCGCACAGGAGACCGCGCGACAGCGCAATGCAAGCGCCCTACGGGGCGGACGTGGCCGTTCGACTGGAGAGCAACGTGTCCGGGCGCATCGAGGATTACGCACTGATCGGGGACATGCAGACCGCGGCGCTGGTCTGCCGGGACGGGGCGGTGGACTGGCTGTGCCTGCCCCGCTTCGACTCCCATGCCGTCTTCGCGAGCCTTCTGGGCACCGATGAACACGGGTTCTGGCGGATCGGCCCGTCGTTCCCGCCGGGGACGGAGCCGCCCAAGGCGACCCGCCGCCGGTACCGGGGCGACTCGCTGGTGCTGGAGTCGGAGTGGGACACCCCGCGCGGGACCGTCCGCGTCATCGACTTCATGCCGCCCCGCGAGGGGCACGCCCCGCAGCTGATCCGCATCGTCGAGGGCGTCAGCGGGCGCGTCCCGATGCGCTCGGCGCTGCGGATGCGCTTCAGCTACGGGCGGGTCGTGCCCTGGGTGCACAAGGTGGAGGGCCGGACGGTGGCCGTCGCGGGCCCGGACTCCGTGTGGCTCGACGCCGACGCCGACACCTACGGCAAGGACCTGACGACCTACTCGGACTTCACCGTCGCCCCGGGCGACCGGGTGGCCTTCGCCATCAGCTGGCAGCCCTCCCACCTGGGGGCCCCGCAGGCCCCCGAGGCCGAGGCGGCGCTGGAGGCCACGACCGAGTTCTGGCGCGAGTGGGTCGACCTGTGCACGTACCACGGGCCCTACCGGGAGGCGGTGATCCGTTCCCTGATCACCCTCAAGGCCCTGACGTACGCCCCCACGGGCGGGATCGTCGCCGCGCCGACCACCTCCCTGCCGGAGGAGATCGGCGGGGTCCGCAACTGGGACTACCGCTACACCTGGCTGCGCGACGCCGCCATCACCCTCTCCTCGCTCCTGCGCACCGGCTACCGCGGCGAGGCCGCCGCCTGGCGCGACTGGCTGCTGCGCGCGGTCGCCGGCGACCCCGAGAACCTGCAGATCATGTACGGGATCGCGGGCGAGCGGGAGCTGGGCGAGACGGAGCTCGACTGGCTGCCGGGCTACGAGAACTCGGCCCCCGTACGCGTCGGCAACGGCGCCGCCCACCAGCTCCAGCTCGACGTGTACGGCGAGGTCACCGAGGCCCTGCACCTGGGGCACATGACCGGCCTGGCCCGCAACGACTACGCCTCGGTGCTCCAGCTCAAGCTGATCCGCTACCTGGAGATCCACTGGAACGAGCCGGACGAGGGCATCTGGGAGGTGCGCGGCCCGCGCCGCCACTTCGTGCACTCGAAGGTGATGGCGTGGGTGGCCGTGGACCGCACGATCAAGCTGATCGAGAGCGGGGACGCGGACGGCCCGCTGGAGCGCTGGCGGGAGCTGCGCGACCGGATCCACGCGGACGTGTGCGAGAAGGGCTACG
Organism: Streptomyces katrae; assembly: GCF_000966975.1. Lineage (GTDB taxonomy): Bacteria > Actinomycetota > Actinomycetes > Streptomycetales > Streptomycetaceae > Streptomyces > Streptomyces katrae. The sequence goes on from NZ_JZWV01000980.1 coordinate 4,249, forward strand.
ACCCGGAGCGAAACACCTTCACCCAGTCCTACGGCTCGCAGGAACTGGACGCCTCCCTGCTGCTGATCCCGCAGATGGGCTTCCTGCCGCCTGACGACAAGCGGGTCATCGGCACCATCGAGGCGATCCAGCGCGAGCTGTCGACCCCGGACGGGTTCATCCTGCGCTACCCGACGGCCGGCGAGGAGGCCGGCGTCGACGGCCTGGAGGGGGACGAAGGCGCCTTCCTGGCCTGTTCCTTCTGGATGGCCGACGACCTCGCGATGATCGGCCGGGTCGACGAGGCCCGCCGCCTCTTCGAGAAGCTGCTGTCGCTCCGCAACGACCTGGGGCTGCTGGCCGAGGAGTGGGACCCCAAGCTCCAGCGGCAGGTCGGGAACTTCCCTCAGGCCTTCAGCCACGTTCCGCTGATCGACACCGCGCTGCGGCTGACGGCGAGCGGGGCGTACGGGGGCTGACGGCGCGGCGCGCGGCGCCGGGAACGCCCGCCTAACCTGGAGGGGTCCCATGCCCTTCTGGGGAAAGGGGGGGTAGCGATGGCACCCCTCTCCAAGGCGGCCACGGCGCTCGCCGCGCTCCGCGAGGACCTGGCGGGCGAGGTCTTCGCCCCCGACGATCCCGGGTACGACGGGGCCCGGACGGTCTTCAACGCGATGGTCGACCGCAGGCCCGCGGTGATCGCCCAGTGCGAGAGCGCCGCGGACGTGGTCACGGCGGTGCGCTTCGCCCGGGACCTGGACCTGTCGGTGGCCGTCCGCGGGGGCGGGCACAGCGTGGCCGGGATGTCCCTGAACGACGGCGGCCTGGTCGTGGACCTGCGCCGGATGCACGAGGTCGCCGTGCACCCGGCGGCGAAGGCCGTTCGGGTCGCGGGCGGGGCGACGATGAGCCACCTGGACCGGGCCTGCGAGCCGTACGCGCTGGCCACGACCGGGGGCCGGGCCTCCACCACCGGCGTGGGCGGCTTCGTCCTCGGCGGCGGCACCGGCTGGCTGGACCGGAAGTTCGGCCTGGCGGTGGACAACCTGCTCGGTGTGGAGCTGGTAACCGCCCAGGGCGAGCTGCTGAACGTCACGGCCGAGGACCACCCGGAGCTGTTCTGGGGGCTGCACGGCGGCGGCGGGAACTTCGGCATCGCCACCTCGCTGACGCTGCGGCTGCACGAGCTGCCGGCCCTGTCCATCGCGCTGGTCCTCTACCTGCCGGAGCGCGGCCCCGAGGTGATCCGCGCGTACCGGGACGTCATCGAGTCCGGTCCCGACGAGGCGGGCGGCGGCGCCCTCTACCTGACCGGGCCGCCCGCCCCCTTCGTCCCGCCGCACCTGGTCGGCCTGCTGCTGGCCGGCGCGCTGGTGACGTACGCGGGGCCCGAGGAGGAGCTGCGCCGGCTGGCCGGCCCCCTGCTCGCGATCCCGCACGAGGCGGAGGTCGTCACCGCGATCCCGTACGCCGAGCTCCAGTGCATGCTCGACGATCCGCCGGGGCTGCGGAACTACTGGTCGGCGGAGTACCTGACCGGTGCCCCCGACGCGTTCGTGGACGTGTTCTGCGCCCGGGCGGCCACGATGCCGGTGCCGACCGGCACCCAGCACGTGGTGTGGCCGCAGGGCGGGGCGATCGCCGCGGCGAAGGAGGACTACCCGGTGCCGTACCGGGACGCGCCGTGGGCGGTGCACCCGTTCGGGATGTGGGAGGACCCGGCCGACGACGAGCGGGTCATCCAGTGGGTCAGGGACGTCCGCGCCGACGTCCAGCCGTGGGCGACCGGCGCGGTGTACCTGAACTTCACCGGCGACGAGGGCGCGGACCGGGTGGTGGCCGGGCTGGGCGCCGACAACATGCGGCGGCTGGCGCGGCTGAAGCGGGAGTACGACCCGGACAACGTCTTCCGCTTCAACCACAACATCCCGCCGGTGTGAGGTCCGGCTACTGGGTCAGGGCGGCGATCACCTCGCGGGCCGCGCGCTCGCCTTCGGTGGCGCCGCCCTCCATGAAGCCCTGGAAGTCGTAGCTGCAGTGCTCGCCGCCGATGTGGACGTTGCCCTGGGCGGTGCCCTCGTACTTGGCGTAGCGGTGGAGGTAGCCGGTGGGCCAGTACGAGTAGGCGCCCAGGGAGTAGGGGTTGCGGTGCCAGGCGGAGAGCTGGGCGCGGCCCGTCCACACCGCCTTGGTGCCGGGGAAGAAGGCGTCGACGCCGGTCAGGACCCGGCCGGCCAGGTCGCGGACGTAGGGGTCGGACTCGGTGGCGAAGGGGGTGGCGGGGGTGAGGGCGCCGGCCAGGGAACCGCCGCCGTACTGGAGCAGGATGCCGCCGTTGCCGGGCTGCACCTTGGTGGTGTCCCAGGTCTGCTGGACGGCGGAGTCGGTGAAGCAGTCGCCGGCGGAGACTCCGGGCCAGGGGCCGGTGCCGCGCCAGGGGCGGGCGGTGAACTGCATGTTGAGCTTGGTGCAGTAGCCCATCCGGGCGTCGCGCAGCAGGTTGCGCATGAGGGGGTCGAAGCCCGCCTGCGAGGTGTCGAGGCGCTGGAGGATCGGCAGGGGGACGCAGAGGATCGTGTGGTCGGCGGTGGCGGTGCGGACGGCGCCGGAGTCGTCGAAGGTGAGGGTCTGGGTGCCGTCGGCGTTGGCGCGTACGGCGACCAGTGAGCGGCCCATGACGAGCGTGCCGGGGTTCAGGGCGGCGGCGATGGCGTTGGGGAGGCGGTCGTTGCCGCCGATGACGTGGTAGCGCTCGTTGGACAGGCCCCAGACGTTGAAGTTGCCCGGGTTGGGCTGGTAGCCCATCAACAGGACCAGGGCGAGGGCGGACTGCGTCTGGGTGTCGGCGCCGTACTCGACGTTGTAGGCGACGTCGATGAACCGGCCGAGGAGGGAGCCGTGTCCGCCGGGGACGCGGGTCTCGATCCATTCGTACAGGGTCATGTTGTCGAGGGCGGTGCCGGCGGGGGTCGAGGAGTTCCAGGAGACCTCGCCGGCGTCCTGGAGGTCGCGGTGCAGGGCCTGGTAGACGGCCTTGAAGTCCTCGTCGGCCTGGGTGCGGGGGTAGTAGGAGCCGTTGAAGTGGAGGATTTCCTCCGCCCCGTTGGGGCCGCCGCCGAGGAAGTCCTCCAGGGGGAGGCCGAAGCGGCGGCACAGCTCCTGGATCTTCTTGTGGCTGGTGTCGATGAGCTCGCCACCGATCTCGGAGGTCTGCCCGTACGCCCAGTGGTCGCGCTGGGTCCACATGCGGCCGCCGACGCGGGCCGGGTTGGCCTCGTAGAGGGTGCAGGGGATGCCGGCGTCCTGGAGGGTGAGGGCGGCGGTGAGGCCGGAGATGCCGGCGCCGACGACGGCGACGCGGACGCGGAGGGGACCAGT
>NZ_JZWV01000981.1 GCF_000966975.1 Streptomyces katrae
GGCGGCGGTGAGGCCGAGGGCGGCGGCCCGGCCGAGGAGTTCGCGGCGGGTGGAGCCGCGTACCTCGGCGACGGGCAGGCCGAGCCGGCGGGCGGCGGCGTGGTCGGCGGCGATCCGGCGCAGGGCGTGCATGAGCGGTGTGCGGGCCATGGCGGGGCTCCTCAGACGGTGGCGGCGGAGGGGTCGGAGGGGGAGGCGGGGCCGGAGGGGGC
>NZ_JZWV01000982.1 GCF_000966975.1 Streptomyces katrae
AGGCGCAACCCTGGTACGAACGCGCCGCCGACGCCGGAAACACCGAAGCCATGAACAACCTCGGGGTGCTGCTGGTGAACTCTGGCCGCGAGACCGAGGCGGAACCCTGGTACCGGCGCGCCGTCGGCGCGGGAAACACCGACGTCATGTACAACCTCGCACTGCTGCTGGTGAACACTGGCCGCGAGACCGAGGCGGAACGCTGGTACCGGCGCGCCGCCGACGCTGGACACACCGAAGCCATGAACAACCTCGCAGTGCTGCTGCGGGACACTGGCCGCGAGACCGAGGCAGAAGCCTGGTACCAGCGCGCCGTCGGCACCCCGGACGGTGAAATCCGGGCCTGACCGGCCTTTGGCGCATCCGAGGGTGCGCCGGGACCACCCGCAGCCGACGAGCCCCTACGCGCTTGCCGCCCTGCCGCGCGCGAGCTGCGCGCAGCGCAGGCCGCCGCCCGCATGCCACTCCAGCACCGGGGGCGCCTCGCCGCCCTGCTCGGCACACCACAGGACCGGGGCCAGTCCGCCGCAGCCATGCCGCGCGCACACGCAGCCCTCACCAGTGCTCGTCTGCGGGACGCCGTGGCGGACCACACCGCCCCCGGTTGGCGGGCCGGTGCCGCACAGGCGGGCCGGCCATTCCAGCGTGAAACGCAGCCCGCCCGACCCCCGAGCGGAACCTGTGAATTCGCAGGCTGATGGCAGCCAATCTCCCAGCACTTGGTCACCCCGGGGCAGCAGTCTGGTCACCCCCTGACAGCCAAGATCCCAAGCCCCGCCGGGCACAGGCAGGAACAACAGCCACGACCCGGCTGACACCCACCTGGCTGCCACCAACACACCCATTCGCAAACGGCTTCTACGAGGTCGAGCTCCAGGGCGACTCGGAGACCGGCCTCAAGTGGGGGACGAAGGGGTGGATCACCAAGCACGTGAAGCCTCAGGTGTGCATGAGGCTCGACTAGTAGTGCTTTGTTAGCTGGTGTCGTGTGGTTGCTCGATGGATTGTCGGCAGGTAGGGCAGGTGCCGGTCCAGGTGGCGATGAGGTGTTGGAGGAGGTCCAGGGCCTGGTAGAGGGTCAGGCCCGGGCAGGGGCTGTTGGGTTCCGCTGCTGTTCGGTCAGGTGCGCGGCGGTGACGAGGGTGACGTGCCGGTGCCAGCCGGTGAAGGAACGGCCCTCGAAGTGGTCCAGGCCCAGAGCGGTTTGCAGCCTTCCCACAGGGCCACCGTCCGCACGGGCTCGGCGACGTCCCCGAGCCTTTCTTGTCACTGGCGGT
>NZ_JZWV01000991.1 GCF_000966975.1 Streptomyces katrae
ACGGTGGTGTAGGCCCGGCGGCCGTCGGGGCTGATCCCTACGTCCACTCCCCCGGTCCAGATACGGGCGCTTTGCTGCTTGGTGTGCGTATCGATCACCACCAGCGCTTCGGGCCACCCGGTGGTGGTGACATACGCGTGGCCGCCGTCCGGAGATATCGCGACGCCGTAGGGATGGCCGGGGACGCTTACGTAAGGACGGGGCGGAGGGGGCGTGGGGGGCGGCTCG
>NZ_JZWV01000992.1 GCF_000966975.1 Streptomyces katrae
TGACACCACCAAGCCCATCAGAGCAAGCAGGGCCGTGGCAAGGCCACACCGGATCCTTAAGCGAATGCTCATGGGCGCCTCCTGCCCCTCTTCTTCCAGCATGCCGCGCCCGGCAGCACACGCAACCGGGGTTCAGCTACCACTCCTCGCACGGCCCCGGGTAGCGGCGGGGACGTCAGCGGGGGTGAAGACACCAGCCGACTCGACGTGCTGCGGATGGGATGGGCCCGCGTCGGCCGCCCGCCTCGGAGTCGGTCCCCGGGGGGGCGCCCGGCGCGGAACGCGGACCGGGGCGGCACGCGGTCAGCGGTCCTGGAAGGCGTCCGCTTCGTCGCAGTCGGCGTGCACAGGTTCGAAGGAACGTCCCGCGACAAGGAACACGACCGCTGCGGTGAACTTGGGCTGATCCAGCTCGGCTGGAAGTCGATCGACCCGGCCGCGGGGGCCCGCCGGTCTCCGCCTCCGGAGTGGCGGTGGAGTCGATCCAGGAGTCGATCCAGACGGGGCGGGTCCAAAGCGGTCATCACCCCTGAGGGCCGGGCCGCCGTCGAGGTTTCAAGGTCTCGGCCTGGGTAGAGCGCCGGGCAGGAGTAGTCCTGCGGGCGGGGCCGTCAGGGGGCCGTCGTCGAAGGATGGAGGCCTCGACCAGGTTGCCACGTCTCGCATGTCGACGACACCACCACCGAACTGTGCCGCATGAAACGTCACCGTGGCACCCGAGAACTTGGCGCGGTCGAAGGTGACCGTGCCGCTGGAGAACTTGGCGCGGTCGAAGTTCACTGTGCCGCCGGAGAACTTGGCGCCGTAGAGAACACCTGGCTGCCCGAGAAGGCGGCGCGGTCGAAGTTCACCACGTCGCTGGAGAACGTGGCTCCGCGCGCGGCCGCGGTGGCGGGGGTGGCGGTGGCCGTCCCCGCGAGGACGGCCAGGGCCGCCACGGCGGCCAGTGAGGGGAGTTGCCGGATGGTCATGGCCGGTCAATGCCGACGGGAGCCGCTCCGTCACGGCCCGAGGCCACAGCCACCCCTACGGACGACCCCGCCGCACGGATCTCCTATGCCGACGTCAGGTTCGGCGACCGGGTGCGCACGTGATCGTGCAGGCGGATCTCCCCGAGGGCGGCGAGCACCTCGGGCAGCCGGTCCGCCAGGGCGCCAGCGGCCTGGCGGACCGGTACCCGCGAGGGAGACCCACAGGGCGTGGGCGTTGCGGGCCGCCCGCAGCGTGTCGACCGTCGGCTGGGCACCGACGCCGTGTCGGCGAAGCGCGGCGGTGATCAGCAGGGCGAACCACTGCTGGCCCTCGCTTCTGTCGAACACCGAGGCCAGTACCGGGACGGCCTCGGCCGCGTCACCGGTGATCCGCCACAGGGCGAGCGCCAGGCCGAGGTCGGTGTCCAGCTCCGGCGTGGTGTCGCGGTCGGTGGTGCGGTGGAGCACCGTTCGTAGGGCCGGGGTGAGGCGGGCGGCCGCCGGGCCGAGGTCGGCCAGGGCGCGAGCGCCCTCGGCGCCGCCGCGTGCACCAGTGGCGAGTGCCGCCTCGGCGGCGGCGAACAGCCGGTCGGTCTCCCCGGTCAGTTCATGCAGTGCCTTCGCCACGAACAGGTTCCGAGCGTCAGCCCGCAGGGCGGTGGCGGCCTGCTCGCGCTGTTCCGGGCCGACGGCGACGGCGGTGATGGCGGTGGCGGCATACTGGAATTGGGGCAGGACGGCGCACAGTTCGGGCAATGCCCGGGCAGCCTGTGGGCCCCATCGCCGCAGCAGGTGGACCAGCCTGGCGGTGTCGTTGTGGTCCTCGGTCGGCGGGCAACCGCAGCTGGCAGCCCAGCCGTCCACCCTGTCAACGCGGCTGTAGCAGCGGCACGCTGTCTGTCGCGGCCTTGTGGGGGTGTTCACGAGCGGGGTTGACCTGTGCCGTCGCGGGCCTTTGAAGGTCGCTTCCCGTGCCCCTGGTGATCGTTTCCCGTGTTCCGGGTCCGGTGTCAGAGGTGGCCTCTAAGCGGTCCTGGCGGAGTTCGCTGCGGCCCCCGTCAGGTCCTCATCCGGCGGGGACCGTCTCGTCAGCCGCAAGTGAGTTGCCCTCGGGGATGCTGCCGCAGGAGGACGGGGCCTCCTTGCCGGCGAACCGGGCGCGCAGCCAGGCGAGCGCGGTGGGCACCGTGGCCGTGGGTGCGGTCAAGTGGCTGAGGACGTCGTACTGCTGGTACCAGACCGCGGCGTCGCCCTCGGCACAGTACTTCCGCGCCAGCGCCCGGGTGTCCCCGGCGACCGCGATGCCGTCGCCCGAGCCGATGCCCGCGATGTTGCTCGTGGTTCCCTCCAGGAAGCCGGCGTTGCCCTGACCGATGTAGCCGGGGACGGTCGGGGTCGGCGCCAGGCCGAGGTTGGACTTGTTGACGGCCTCGACGAGCTCGGGTACGGAGTTCGGGTTCGCGTACTCCGGCTTCGCCATCTTCTTCCACGTCAGACCGGGGTAGTGGCCCAGCGCGTCGGCGATCGAGGAGTGCTGGTGCTCGTCGACCAGCTGCTTGCCGTAGTCGTTCAGGTACTTCTTGAGGTCGAAGTCGTACGAACGCGCTTGCCCGATGAGCAACTCCGGGATGAGCCCGGACCACACCTGACTGCCTTCGATGTACCTGAGGATGTGCGAGGGCTTCACGAGCACCCCGCCCTCGGCGTATCCCACCAGGCGCTTGTTGACTTCAGGGGCGTACGTGGGCGCGAGGGAAGCGGCCCAGTTGGTCGCGACGGCACCGCCGGAGTAGCCCATGAGGCCGACGCGCGCATCGGGGCTGATGCCGGTCCGCGACTCCGCGCTGGAAGCGGCACGCAGGGAGTCCAGCGTGTTGTATCCGTACTCGCGGGAGGCCGTGAGGTGGGCGGCCTGCCCCTCGGTGTCAGGGAGGACGACGTCGTAGCCGGACAGCAGGAGCGGCGCCACGAGCGTGGACTCGCCGTTCGCGATCAAGCCGCCGGGCAGCCTGACGTTGCCCGCGACCGCCCGGGATGGACCGTCTTCGGGGTCGAGCGAGTCGTAGAACGACTGGTACGACACGACCTTGCGGCCGTCGCCACCGGGGCTGCGCAGCACGGAGGTCACGCCTGCGGACGGATGGCCCTGCGCGTCGGTGGTGCGGTAGAGCAGCTGCGTCGCCTGGAGGGGGGTCGCGATGCCCAGGACGTGGTACGGCAGCGTCCGGACCTTGAGCACGTCCCCGGGACTGTACGAGGACAGCGGCTTGCTGCCGTTGTAGGTGTAGAACGCGTCGCTCCCGGCAGTCGTCGACGAGGGCTGCTCCTGAACGCCGGACGCGGCAGCGGGCACGGCGGCGACGGCGAGGGCGACGACGCCCGTGATCGCAGCGTGCCACACTCTGCGTTTGCGCATGACTCTCCCAAACGGTGTAAGCGGATCAGAGAGATGACCGCTACGGCCCGAAGGGGCGAGTGGCCGAAGGTCGGTTCCGGCGCAACCTAACGCAGGCACAGGGCAGTTGGCCAGGGTGCGCCAGAGTCTTCAGGGGACGGACAGCGGCTGAGTCAGTGACCCCGCTCCGCCAATTCCTATGTGCCTCTGCCCCGTCGGAACGGTGCAGCGCCGGGGCCCTGGCTACCGACCGAGCGCGTCATGCCACGAGCGCGAGCCCTCGATTGGCACTTCACCCCAGCGCAGCCGCAGCCCCGGGGCCGGGGCCCGGTTCGTTCGCCGGGCCTCCGGCCACCGTCTGATCAGACCTCGGAGGCGACGCCTGCGGCGGAAGCGCTCCGGCTACGGGCCAGGTCTGCGCACCGGATTCCACCGCCCGGGTGCCACTCCAGGACCGGCTCGGCAGTCGCGCCGTGCTCTCCGCACCAGAGGACCGGGACGACACCGCCACAGGCGTGGCCCTTGCACGCGCAGGCCCCTCCTGATCCCGCGTACGCCAGCCTGTGGCGAACCACTCCGCCCGCCTGCCTGTCCGAGGCCGCGCCCCGGAGGGCGGCTGACCATGCCAGGGTCACCTTCAGCCCGCCCGATCCGGTCCGGAACCGGTCGATCACCCGGATTTCACCGGGCACCGCCGGTGAATCCGCGCCCGGCACGGTCGGCCGGCGCAGTGACGCTCCGAACGTTCCGGCCATCAGCTCTGCCAGCGCGTCGGCGTCGGCGTCGGTGGTCCAGCCCGAGAGCTGGTCCTCCTCCTCGGCGTTATCCGCCAGAGGCAGCCGCGGGCCGTCGAGGCGGAGCCTGGTCGGGCCTTCGGCGCCGTCCAGGAGCAGCATGGCCGGCGGGATCTGGGAAGGGATCTCGATCTTGTCGTGGTCGAGGAGTCAGGTGGCCACCGCGCGGCGGTCGAACTGCGGGTGCACGTCCGTCCCGCTCACCGGGTCCGGGAAGTCGGCGTGCCTACGGCTCCAGTTCACCACCGCCGCGCGACCCACCCGGGCGATCCTCGCCACCTCCGCCAGCAGCACCACGTCCCGCCCCGTGGTGACAGGCGCCAGGCCCGCGAGCGGCGAGCGGCGGCGCGCGGCCACGGTGCGCAGCGCCTCCCAGTCGACTCCGGACCGCAGGACGGGGAGCAGGGCAAGATCGGCCCCCGAGTACAGGGGGACCGTGGTCCAGCCGCCATGGGACTTGTAGTCGATCGTCACGGACGTCACCGGGAGATCCATCCGAGTCGGACGACCTGGTCGTAATCGACCCGGCGCACCCCAAGCCGGACTGCGGCCTGATCCGGGCCCAGGGGGACGTGGCGATCGAGTAGCGCCGGCAGGTCACGGCGGCGTGCGAGGGCGGCCAGCTGGTCCGGGTGGACGTCGGGGCACGCCGGGTCCCCTCCCAGCCAGGCCAACAGTCCGGCCTTCCTCAGGTGGCCGACCGCTGCAGCCGTCACCCGCGGCCGGCACCGCGGCAGCGGCTCGCCCAGGGCCTCGGTCAGCCGGTCCGCCGCCTGCCCTGCGCCCATCGGCCCGCGCAGGGCGGCGCGGACGCCTTCCGCGTCCGCCGGCGGGACGAGTCCGGACCCTGCCGCCCACCGCCCTGCGGCGATCGGGACTCCGAGCCTCCCGGCTGCCGCCTGCTCGTCGTAGAACTCGCGCTGCTTGCCCATCGCGAACTCTCACTGACCGCCGACACTCTCCCGCCCCCGGCCAACGCCGACTACGCCCTCTACGGCAGCCAGCGCGCTGCGGCCCGGTGGGCGGAAGGGGCACGTCAGGCTTTGTGGATCCCGCATTGCACCAGGTCAGGGGCACCCCTACGATGAGCCGCACCCAACTCCCAGAACCAACCCGGCGAGGACCCACGTGAACAAGAAGTCTGCTGAGCACTGCATATCCGTTGCCGCTCAGCTCTTCGCCCCGGGTGAGCGAGTCGAGCTGGTCGAGGTGGTCCAGGTAGGCAGGGTTTCGGCCAAGCGCCAGCTGGCCGCCTCGGTGGCCGTCGGCATCGCCTCGGCCGGTACGGCGCTGGTCGCGCTGAAACCCCGCGCCTACTTCCTGGTGCTGACCGATCAGCGGCTGTACCTCATCGACAACAACAACGGCCGGGTAGGCAAGGAAGTCGTCTCCGCCGTCTCCCGGGCGCAGATCTCGGCCGGGCCGCTCCAGAAGCACTTCCTCACGCTGTCGATGGAGGTCCAGATGACAGCGCCTATGCCCTGGCGTTTCAGCTGGGGCCGCGTCCAGTCGGACATGGCCAGACGCGTCGCCGCAGCTCTCGGTGCTCCCAGGACGGCCTCGCAAGCCCCCGCGGGCGGCCGCGCGCTCTGAGGCAGCCGTATGGTCGCGCTGGCCCCGAACATGGTGGCGGGCAGGTCGTGGACAGACGCTGCTGGCCCGGCCACAGGTGTCGGTCAAGCCAACAGCCTCTGGGCGAAGCAGTACACGCCGAGGTGCCAGATGTGTCAGCGGTCTGCGGCATGATGCTGGGTGTGACGGCCCAACTTCCGAGTCCGTCTTTGACAGGGGGCTTTGTGCACAAGCTGGTGGCAGATGAGGTAGGGGGCGCGGAGGATCCGCAGCTGCACTATGAGAGGTGGCAGTGGGGCGGAAGGCTGCCAAGCAAAAGGCTGCGCGGTGTCCGCGGGAGCAACGTCCTGGGTCTGCTCACCTTCGACAGTGACCTGGTGCACACCCTCGATGTCGCGGGACCCGAGGTCCAGCGTTCAGTGGCATTCCTCTCCGCACAGCGGGCGTGCGAGGCGGCGGGCCTGACCGATGTGGAGTGGGTCGCTCCGGCGCTCACCGCGTTGGCGCAGGGGCATCCACTACCGCCGCCCTTCGACGACGACGACCAGATGTGGGAGACCCTGCGATCCAGCTCCCTCGTAGCCGGTCCGACGGTGCTCGGGGCGATGCCCCCCGAGCGACCGCCGTACTTCCCCCCGCCGCCGGCGGGGTGGGCATGGGTCCCGTCCGCTGAGCAGAGAGACGATGGGGCGACGCACTACGAACTTGACCGGCTTCCGGGCAGCCGTACGCCGATGACGTCCGCCTCCTTGCTGGTGTACCACAGCACACCGGACGTCCGCGGACCGATCTCACAGCCGTACTTCGCTCTCCCCGCCGTGCTCGCTGCCGCTGAGCCCGATCCGCTCAAAGCGGCTCTGGACACGGTATGGCATGCGCTGCACACGCACGGCGAGCACTACCCCGAGCTGCTGAAGGAGATCTGGGCGGTCTGCTCCGTGTGAATGTGCGGGCTGGTGACAGCCGATACCCCAGCAAGCGCTCACCTCCCGGCAGCCAACCGGTCACCCCGTGACAGCAGCCCACCAGACCATATGCCTTCCCCACCAGCTGAGCCGCCCTCACCAGCGCTGACGCAACTCGCTGTCACGGACCCACCCATTCACAGCTGGAGACTCCGCAGGTCGCATGCCCGCGCGCCCCGGACTCTGCGCAGATTCAGTGGGTCCCTTCACCGACGTCAGGGAGTTGTCCGCCCGTACCGGCCATGACGGTGAGGCGGAAGCCACCGATGACGTCGAAACCGCCCCCAGCAGGATCCGGGGCAGACCCGGCGTGCCCTTCAGCCGCCCGTACCCTCCTCGGCCGACCGCTCCCACACCACCAGAGGAGCGGCCGGAGGAGGGCGCGGTTTCACTCCGTCACATGGCGGGCGAAGGCTGGCCCCCTCGAGTCGTCGCGCTTGCGCTCGGTCGTGGGCAGGCCGTACTCCCGAGTCTGCTCGTAGGTGAGCAGCACCCAGGTCACGGAGCTCCAGCAGCCCGTGCGCTCCACCCAGTCCCGCTCGATGTCCTCGCCCGAGCAGTCGGAGTCACCCACCACGGCAAGGCGCGCTCCGCAGTACTCCCGGTTGACGCGGTCGCGGACGACGTCGGCGTAGGACTGGGAGCTGAAGCCGCGGACCACGAGCACCGGGATGCCCGCGAACTCGAGCCAGCGCCGACAGGAGGCAGCAGAGCTGTTCGTGCCAGCGCGCAACGCCCCGGCACGCGCCCGCCGCGCCGCTACGCGCCCCATAGCGTCGCCTCATCAAGCCCCCGCAGTGAGAGGTAAGGACACCGTGCCCGCACTCAGGAACACCCTCACGTCCGCTCTGACCGCCACCGCCCTGGCCACAGGCCTCAGCCTCGGCGCGGCC
>NZ_JZWV01000993.1 GCF_000966975.1 Streptomyces katrae
GGCCTCAGCCTCGGCGCGGCCTCGCCGGCGAGCGCTGCCGACTGCCCCTCGGCCGCGTCACCGAAGATCACCGGTGCGCGGGCCCACTGGAACCTGACGTGCTCCGGCGGCAGGCTCAAGGTGTATGGCTGGGTCGAGGACACCGCCATGGACGGCCGGGACGCGCTCGTCGAGGTGTGGCCGGGAGGCGGCCACCACTGGCGCCTGGTTGAAGCGCGCGGAATGGGCC
>NZ_JZWV01000994.1 GCF_000966975.1 Streptomyces katrae
GTTGAAGCGCGCGGAATGGGCCAGCGGACGAACTTCGACTTCGAGTTTCCCGGAGCGAAATCGGCATCTGTGACGCTGCGCCTGTCCAGGTAACAAGAGGCCGGGCGGCCCCTGCTGCAGCACTGAAGTCGCGCGGCCTGGAGCCGGTCAGGAGCGGCCCAGGTCCAGCGGAGTCCATGGGAGCCGTGTCGACGGCCTCGCACATGTGACCCACCTGTCGTCTGATCGCTCGGTGTACTGCGTGCAAATGAGGGCGAGTTCACCGGAAGGCGTCGTCCGCGGCATCCTCACCCGTGTGATCGACACCGCGGGCGATCTGGAAGCACCCGAATCTGAGCAAGCCGTTGCTGCGGCCGCCCTCGTCGCCGCGCAATGCTCTGGACGAGTAAGTCCGAAGTCTTCGGGCGCATGAAGCGAGGGTCTCGTTGATCCGTTTGTGACGACACGTCGACGACGAGGTGGACCTTGTGGTCGACGTGGCCGGCGAGACCGGCACATCACCTCGGCGGTGAAGCTCTCGGTGAAGACCATGAAGTGCATCCAGCCCTTGGTGCTGATCGCCGACATCGCGTTCACCGAGAACCGGTTCCCGCTCCGCCGTACGACGGGTCCTGCCCTTCTCGCCCCAGGTGCGACCGGTGACCTGGTCGGAGCGGATGCCGACCTGGTCGGCGAACAGATCTCGCCGCCGTCCCTCTTCACCTTCGCCCGGATCGCCGGCCAGGTCTCCTCGTGCCAGCGGCGCACGGCCTCCGGGTGCTGCTTGACGGCCCGCTTGTCCGGACGCTGGAAGGACAGCCTCCAACGCCTCAGGTACTTGCCCACCCCTGGTTCGGTCAGCCGTACCCGCTACAGCTTCGCGATCAGGTCACCGATCAGCCGCCGCGTCCACAACTGCCCGGAAAGTCCCACGTCACAGGGCTGGTGGTCGAGGACGGCCTGCTGCACCGCGGCCTGCTCGGCCTCCCCGAGCACCTGGTGCACCCCGACCGGCTTGCCCCGCGGCCGCCTGGCCGGCGCCTCCCGGCCGCCGGCCTGCTACTTCGCCCACCACGTGTCGACCGCCTTCAGCGACACCCCGAAGACCGCTGCCACGTCCTCACAGTCCCGCCCCGCCACCAACGCAGCCACCGCCCGCAGTCGCAGGGCCTCCTGCGCCGACGGCGACAGATGTCGCGCGTCCCCCACCAGATCGCTCACAGCCCACCAACGACCCAAAACCCAAACCGTTTCAGCTCGATATGTGACAACTACCGAGCTTCGGCGCGACGGCGTTGTTGTCGCCGGGTGGAGCGTTCGGCAGGATGCGAGCGGTGACGGCGGCGGGAACCCGCCCGATCGCGCCGGGCGTCGTACAGGGACGGGAAAGTTCGTTCGCTTCAGGGAGGGGTGGGTCCATGCTCGGTGATTGGCCGACCGAGGACCAGTTGAGGAGGACTTTCGGCGCCGTGCTGGAAGAGGTGCTCAGTGGCCAGGGTTTGCGGACCTGCACTGGGCTCGACATGGCAACGGATGACGCGCTGTGGGAGATCGCCGAGTATGGTCCGGGGGCCCCTGCCGAACTTGTCGACGCCGCCCGTGCCGCCTTCGCCGGGCAACTGGACGGCAGCAACGCCGCGCACTGGCGCGCAGAGCTCAGGCGCAAGTTCGCAGCGCGCGGGCAGCGCGCCGCCGAGCGCGAGTCAGGGCCCACCATCGAGGCTCGTGGTGGTGCCGAGCCGCCGGCGAAACCGTGCGGGGCGACGCCGACTTCAGTACGGGCGATGCGTATCAAAGGCGATCAGACCTACTTGGACGAGTACGGACGCACCTGTCACGCAGGGGAACTGTTCACTGGGGAGGTCGAGGAAGTCGCGGACAACGGGCACACCGAGCTGCTCGGCACCTACTGCTCGGGCATCGAGCACGGGCGGCAGCAGGAGTGGTGGCCGGACGGGACCAAGCGGGCCGAGGGCGTGACCATCATGGGTGCCGCGGTGGGTGAGTGGCGGTACTGGCACGCCAACGGCTTGCCGTCGGAAGTGGTCGTTTTCGATGAGAACGGTCGGGAGATGTCGAGAAAGCGCTGGAATGCCGTAGGTGAGCTGATCATGGATCACGTGACGCGCCGGGCCTGATCCTTAGGCAGGATCACTGGAGCGCTCGTTCGGCGAGTCGGCGTGAGTGACGCCCGTCGTGGCTCCGTGGCCGTCGGCGTCGACGCCGCCTCGAACTCCTGGCTCGCGGCGGACTGGGTCGCATCGGAGAACGGCGACGACCAGTACGTCGGACAGTCCGCCGGTGGTCCCCTCGAGGCCAGGATCGGCGGGACCGTCGTGGCGGGCTAGCAGGTGAGGAGGGAGCTGACCGTCTGCCTCGGATGCGCTGGCGCTCAGTAGGTGTCCGTGGCTGCCAGCACAGCCAGTCGGCGGCCGTTCGGTGAGAGGGCCACGATGGCGAGGTCCCAGCGCTGGCGGAAGAACCACCCGCTATCGGTGCCGAAGCTGTACCACCGGTAGGCCGCCGCCAATGCCTCGACCTCGGCCACCGGGGTGCCCTCTTCCACTCCCGTCAGTCCGGCCAGGGAACGCCAGGCCGCAAGGCGGCCATAGGCGCCGTACTCCGCCGATTCATACGCTCCTCCCTCGGCCGCGGCGTCAAACAGGACCTCCCAGACCTCCACCGGAAAGCAGCGGCTGAGGCTCACCTGGGCCGCCGCGGCCGTGCACTTCAGACCGATCGCCCCAAGGACGGCAGGCAAGCTGGCCGGCGTCAGCGGCTCGACGAACTCGAACGCCCGGGCCTCGACGCCTCCCTCACGGGCGCGTCACTGACGGGTGCGGACCTGCGGAACGCGGACCTGCGTGGCGTCGACCTCACCGGCGCCGACCTCACCGGCGCGAAGCTGCAAGGGGCGGATCTGCGCAATTCCGCGAAAGGGACGGTGAACGGCAAGCCGGGTGGGTGGACATCCCTCAACACCACACATGTGACAGTTGCTCAGTTGCTCACCGCGCAGCTCGATTCCCACACCGCTCTGCCGCCAGCGCTGGCCGGAGATCCCAAGATCAAGGCCAAAATCACCGGAACGAGCGACTGATCCGGCCAGGCCGCCCAGAAGACCGCAACCGATTCTCATCGGAGGTACGTTGACGTCGCAGCTCCCCAGGGCTTCGGCGTAGTTGCGTGGCGTCCGGTTCGTGATCATCCGAGGCCAAGGAGTGCGAGAGGACGGCGAGGGTCGCGGGCGTTGCGGCGGAGGCCAGCCGCGATGTTCGTCACTCCGGCCATACGGAGGACTCCGATGGCGAGGTTGCGCCAGGTGGCCATCGCGCGGGGCGCGTTGTCGATCCGCAGCTGGGAGGCGTCCTCGGCAATGGTGGTGCCGCGGACATGGTGCAGACTGTCAAGGAAGTCCTGAGCCCTCAACATCAGGACCGAGGTCATCCCGCCCTGCCGCTTGTAGTCGACCTCCACCGAGCCGACCGGCGACAGCCCCCGAGCCTGACCACCTGGTCGAAGTCCACCCTTCGGACGCCGAGCCGGCGGGCGGCCTGGTCCGGGGGGACGTGGCGGTCGAGGAGGGTGGGAAGGTTCCCGGTGGCGGGCGAGCGCGGCCACCTAATCCGGGTGACCGTCAGGGAACTGCGTCTCGCCACCGAGGTAGACCAGAAGGCCGGCCTTCACCAGATGCCCGACCGCCGAAGCGGACACCCTCGGCCGGAGAATCGGCAACGGCACCCCCAGAGAGCCTCCGTCAGCCGCTGCGCCGCCACCCCAGCACCGATCGGGCCCCGCGGCGCCGCGCGGACCGCCTCCGGGTCGCAGACCTCCACCGCCCTCGACCACCGGCCCGCCCCCGCGTCCGCCGGAAGGGCAGGGGGGCGGCTCGGCGCCGGGGACGGAGCAGCTTCGGGGTGACCGGCATTTTGGGGCGGGGGTCCTTGAGACCGTAGTGTCTGATCATGACCATGCCGACTTCCCCCAACCTGCCCGACACGTCCGGGACCCCGCAGCAGTCGCACGCGGACCCGGGGGCAGACGGCCCTGTGGGAAGGCGGCGGACCAGCAGGACGGTACTGATCGTCGCCGTCTCGGTCGTGGGCCTCCTCGCCGCAGGCTTCGGGGTGCGGTGGATGGCGAGCGGGCCGGACGAGTACCGGCTCTCCATGCCCGACACCTTGCTCGGCGGCTCCTACCAGCGGTCCGAGGACGGTCCGCCGAGTTCGAAGGACGATGCACCCATGGGGTCTTCCGGCACCGCTGCCGGGAAGCCCGCCCGCGTCACCGCCCGGTACGAGAAGGGCTCGGCAGGTACCCGAGAGGTCCTCATGGTGACTGGGGCGTACGGCCATTTCACCACCCCGCACAACAAATCCCGCACGGCCCTGCTGTCGGGAGCCTCAGCGCCGACCGAGGCACAAGCGCCCGTCCCGCCCAGGGACATTACCCCGCCGGGCAGCGACATCACGGTGAGCTGCCAGGTTCTCACCCGGCCCGGCGATGAGGACGTCCGGGTCGACATGCCCATGTGCGCATGGTCCGACGGAAGCACCATGGCACTGGTGGCGCTGTTCATCCCGGACGGCCCGCAGCCAGCCCCGGAGAGCATCGATCTGGACCGGCTCGCCGCCATCACCCTGCAGGTACGGTCAGAGGCCCGACAGCCGGCCGGTTGATCGTGTGGCGTGAACCATCACCACAGCTTGTCGATGTCCCCGGGATACAGCAGGAGCGGCCAGTCCGGCGTAGCTCGGCGCTCGCGTCGGTCATGAGGCCGGCACGGTCCGGTCGTAAGAGCAGGGCCGGGAATCGGGCTGAGCTTGTTCTTTATCGCCGCGGGCCAGTGGCAGGCCGGGGACCCGGACATCGTGATCGTCAGCGACGCCGGCTACGACGTCACCCGCCTGGGCTGGGTCCTGCGTGACCTGCCGGTCGAGCTGGTGGGCCGGGTCCGCTCCGACCGCGTCATGCGTCTGCCAAAGTCGCCGAGGATACACGGCGTCAACGGCCGGCCACCCAAGCACAGCCCGGAATTCCGCTTCACCAAGCCGGAGACCTGGCCCGAGCCCGCGATCACCACGGTCACGGACACCACCAACTACGGCAAGGCCGAAACCCAGGCATGGGACCGGGTCCACCCAAGCCTCACCCACCGTTCCTCATGGCTCGAACATGATGGTGAACTCCCTTTGGTGGAGCGGACGTTGATGCACTTCAAGGTCGAGCATCTACCGAAGGACCGGGATGCCCCGCCGGTGTGGTTGTGGTCCTCGAAGACGGGCACGATGTGGACCGCTGCTGGCAGGCTTTTCTCCGCCGCTTCGATCTGGAGCACACCTTCCGCTTCGCGAAGCAGACCCTCGGATGGACCACCCCGAAACTCCGTACTCCCGAGGCCGCGGACCGCTGGACCTGGATCTTGATCGTCGCCCACACCCAGCTCCGGCTCGCCCGGCCCCTCGCCACGAACCTCCGCAGGCCCTGGGAGAAACCCACGACCTCCGACCGGCTCATCCCGGCCCGGGTCCGCCGGGGGTTCAGGAACATCCGCGCTCACCTCGCCTGCCCGACCCGTGTTCCCAAACCCCGAGGAGCCGGCCCCGGACGGCCGCCCGGCGCCAAGAACAAACACCGGGCACCCCGCTACGACGTCGGCAAGACCGTCAAACGCCCCGAGACCCTCAAAGCCATCGGCGAGCCTGGGGGTGGCGGTGTAGGGGGCTGGCGGTACTTGCCGCAGGATGAGGGCGCCGCCGATTCGGGCTGTGAGCGGGCGTGCGCGTCTCTGATCACAGGCGTGGGTGGGGAGCCGTCGTCAACGGTGGCGCGCAAGCTGCCCTGACGCGCACCGGCCCGGCCCCGGGGCCGGGGCCGGGGCCGGGCCGGTGCGCTCCGACGAGAGCTGTGGGTGTCAGCGCAGGGTGAACGGTGCCACGTGTGTCGTGGTGTCAGCTCCGCTGATGGTGAACTGCAGGTTGTAGCTGCCGTTCGCCAGTCCCCTGGTGGAGACGTTGACGATGTAGCCGCCCAGTTGCGCGTCGTATCGGAACGGGGTCGTGAACGGCACGGTGGTGGGACCGACGATCCGGCTGGGTGTGAGGGTGATGCCAGGGCTGGACAGGTTGGCGCCGTTGACGTCACAGATCCGGAGCCTGATCGGGACCGTGCTGTTCCCGCCGCGGATCGGCCGGCTCGGGTCGTAGAGCAGGCAGATCCGGTACGCCACGGTGTATGTGACGCTCTTGGTGGCCGGGTTGGAGGCGACATCCGCGGCGTTCACCGTGAAGGTGTGCGAGCCGAACGTCGAGGTGTCGATCGGGCTGCCGTTCGGGACCGTACCGACGCAGCTCGCCACACCGGAGGTGGCGTCCGCGCACGCGTAGGACGCCGTGACCGGCTGGTGGAACAGGTACGTGCCGGCCGTCGGACGCAGGATGGTGATCGTCGGCGCCGCGGTGTCCAGGCGCACGGTGCTCGTCTGCGGCGCGGAGGTGTTGCCGGCGTTGTCGGTGGCGGTGAAGGTCACCGTCGTCACGCCGTCCACCGTGATCGGCACGGCGGCGCTCCCGCCGGACACGTGGGTGGTACCGATCGGCTGGGCGCCGGTCGCGCTGTAGGTGATCTCCTGGATACCGGAGCCGCAGGACCCGTCACCGGCGCTGATGTCGACCGTTGCCGGGCTGCTGTTGTTCCAGCCGGCGGCGTTCGGCGAGGGCGAGACGCTCGCGGAGGCGGTCGGCGCCGACGTGTCGGCGTCGTACGTGAACTTGTCGGCGTTGGTGATCGGGCTGGTGCCGTTGGGGGTGGTCACGGTGACGTCCACCGTGCCCCGTGGCTGCGGGGGCGCCTCGGCGGTGAGTTCCTCCGGCCCGATGACGTTCACGTTCGTGGCGTCCACGGAGCCGAACCTGACGGTGGTGCCGCTCGTGGGGAACTCCGTGCCGCGCACGGTCACGGTGTTCACGCACTGGGCCCGTTCGGGCGCGTGGTTCGGGGTGACGCTCGTGACGGTCGGCGGGGACAGCGTGACGCGATCCATCGCGGTGCCCCAGTCGCCGCCGCGGATCCCGGTATTGGCAATGGCTCCGATCTGCTGGACCGTCCAGACGTCCTTGGGGTTGCTGGGGTCGCGGGCGGTGCCCGAGTAGTCGCCCCAGCGCGGTCGGCTGCAACTGTTGCACGTGTAGGCCTGGGTGCCCGCGTCGTAGAAGTCGCCGAACGTCGTCGCCGGGAAGTTGCCTCCCGGCACGCCGATCGCGACCGCGGTGACAAACCTGGTGGACGAGGACGCGTTGAAGCCCGCGAACAGGTCATCCTCGTCGTTCAGGACCAGTGAGCCGTAGTAGAGGT
>NZ_JZWV01000995.1 GCF_000966975.1 Streptomyces katrae
GTTCAGGACCAGTGAGCCGCAGTAGAGGTCTCCGCCGACGAGACCCAGGTCGAGGTTGGTGGCCAGGTTCTGGGTCCCGCCGGTCGTGATCTGGACGAAGCGCTGGCAGGAGTGCTCCGCGGTGTCGCCGATGGGGGTGCACTTGACGTTGAAGAGACCCCACAGATGGTTGTTCTGCCAGGCGACCGACAGCATCCGGTCTTCGTTGGTGTTGATGGTGGCGTCGCCGCCGGGCGGCTGGGCTGCCATCGGCGGTGCGGAGGCGGTACCGATGGCGATGGTGTTCTCGGTCTGGTTGACCGGGCTGATACCAGGGACGCCGGTGATCGTGGTCACGATCACGTCGGTGCGGTCGTGCTCCATCGCGAACTGGTCGTTGATCCCCGACAACGAGGTGGCCGGGACGACCTCGGACTTGTTCTTGTCCTGCGCGAACGTCGTCAGAGCGACCGAAGCGCCGCCGGCCAGGAGGTCCGCCTTGTTGACGACCACGGTCTGTTCACCCAGGAACGGCTTGCCGGCCACGGCGAGGTCGTAGTTGTTCCAGGTCAGCGTGACCTTGTCGTTCGTGTAGCCGAGCTTCGGCCGGTCGTGCTGGACGTTCGAGGTGTTGCTCCCGGCAATGTAGACGGACCAGCTCCCGCGGGGGTCGGAGGTGGCGCTGACCGCGACGTCGACCTCGTCGCCGCCGGTCAGGAGGCCCTCGTAGGCAGCGAAGAAGCGGCCGGACCCGGCGTCGTAGAGCACGCGCGGATCACCGCCGGTGTTCGCCGTGAAGCCGAAGAAGGTACCCAGGTCGAAGGGGGAGCCGACGGCGTGGCCGGCCTTGTCGTAGATCTGGCCCGATCGGTTCACGAACTGGACGATGTGGGTGGGGCCGACCGCGAGCTGCGTGTCGGACGGCGCGGTCCGGGCGGCAGCGTTGTTGTCGGCGTTTCCGAGCGTGCGGAAGGTCTTCAGCTGCTCGATGACGGCCGTGGACGGAACGGCCTTCGGTGCCGCCGCGCCCTTCGGAGTCAGCGCCACGCCGGTGACGGGCAGGCTCGGCTGCCGCTGCGGTCCCACGGGGGCCGGCCGCTTCGGAGGGGCGAGGTGGGGCTGCTCCTGCGGCTCCGCGATGCGCTTGGGCCGGGGCAGCGTGCGCACGTCCACACGGCGCTTCACCTTGACCCGCGACAGCTTTCCTTCGCCGTCCGCGTGCGACGGGCTGCTGGCCGTGGACGGGACGCCGGGCAGCGGCTCGGCGGCCGCCCCGCCGGCGGGTGCGGCCACCGTGAGCGTCACTGCGAGCGCGAGGAGCAGGGCGCGGAACCAGCCTCGTACGCCGCGCATCACCCGTTGGTTCACCGGACGAAGTCGTCTCGACGACACGAGCTCCCCCCTTCACGCCTTGCCGGAAGTGCGGTCCCGCCGGCGGACCGGCAGCGGGCTTTCGTTGTCCTGCAGTAGCCGATGATCACGGGTGTGTGTCTAGCGCAAGGACCCACGGCGCCGGTTCCGCTTGTAGTGCGGCGTGCCGACGCGTCCCCCTCACGGACCATGCCGGGCTGGGCAACGTACAGGCAGCACATCAGCCGCTTCGCGCCCACCAGGTCGCACCTCGCGCGCTACGGCACAGCACTGACAGACCCCTGCGCCGCACTGACATCTACTCTGCGCACGACAACAGCCGTTCGCCCTGATGACGGTCCCGGCGTCCGCGTGTGAATGTGCGGGCTGGTGGCAGCCAATCTCCCAGCACCCGGTCACTCCATGACAGCAGCCCGGTCACCCCATGACAGCCAAGATCAGAAGCCCTGCAGGGCACAGGCAGGAACAACACCCTCGACCCAGCTGACGCTCACCCGCTGCCACCAGCGCACCCAATCACACCGGCCAACCAACCTGAACACACCCAGGTCACAGCACCAGCCCAGGCACTACATCAATGGCCCGTCATAGCTTCAAGCGCCATCGGCCAAGCCGCAGGGGAATCGGCTTCGCCATCTTCCGAGGCGGCACTATCGTGACGGGACACGAACAATCTGCCGGGTTCGTCCGCCTGTCGAACCCGAAGCGGCCGAAGCCCTCCTGCAGTCCGGCCCGCACCGACTGGCATCGGCGTGGATCCAGCCGATCCGCACGAGACGGCCGGCCCTCACCGCACCCCGGAAAGACGCACCTGTATGAGAGCCGAACACATCCATCGCGTACTGGTGGCGGTCGCCCTGCTGGGGCTGACCATGACGGCGTGCGGGGACCAGACCAACGCCGCGCAGCGGGCGCGCCGACACCCGTACGCCGGCATCGAGGAGCTGCCGGAGGCCCTGGCTCCGGACGGGACCACGATCGTCGTGGGGGATCCACAGCGGATGCCGGTTCACCTCTACGAGGACATGCGGCGCCCGGTCTGCAAGGAGGTCGAGGTGACCGGTGCTGGCGGCTCGCTGCTGGAGATGACGCTGGGCAAGGAGGTACGGACCGAATACACCCTGTCCTCCGCGTCGGACGGCCAGCTGGGCGGCACCGGATCGAAAAAGGCCGTCAACGCCCTTCGCGCCGCGCTGGAGCAGGGCAAGTTCGCCGAGTACCGGGCCGTTCTCCTCCGGAACCAGCCGGAGGAGAACGGCGACGGCTACACCGACGCGCTCCTGCTCGAGACGGCGTCACGCGTGGAGGGCCTACGCGGGCCGGCATTCGACTCTGCGGTCAGGGAGATGAAGTACGCGGACTTCGTGGAGGCGTCCCAGAAGGCGTACGAGGCCGTCGGCGCGCCCGTGGCACCCGCGGCGGACATCAACGGCAAGCGCTTGCCGGAGACCGAGTCAGACGTACTACTCACCAAGGACGTCCTCTCGGTCTGGATAGACGGCTACCGCTGACGGGACCCACGGGGCGAGGCGGCGCCGATACCTGCTCACATGCCTGCCGCCGGGGGCATGAGCGGGCACTGGTCCTTGACTGGACGGCTTCCGTAGCGGCAATGCGGCCGGCCATGTCATTCTCCGATCGGTAGCCTGCATCTTCCTGCCGGAGGTCGACATGGCGCTCCTTCCCGACATCACCGCCTTCTACGGCGCCGGCGATGAGGCTGCCCGCCTCACTTCCGGGCGCACCATCGGGACGGTCGAGCTGGTGCGGACGCAGGAACTCCTGCGTGCGCATCTTCCGCCCTCGCCCGCGTCCGTGCTGGATGTCGGCGGCGGGCCCGGAGTACATGCTCGCTGGCTCACCGAGAGCGGCTATCAGGTTCTCGTCGTCGACCCGGTGCAGGAACACGTACGGCAGGCCCGCCATCAGGGTCTGGCTGCCTTCGTGGGCGACGCGCGGCAACTCGACCAGGCAGACGTTTCCTTCGATGCTGTGCTGATGCTTGGTCCCCTCTACCACCTGCCGGACGGCGCTGGGCGTTCCCGTGCCTGGCGGGAGGCTCACCGTGTCGTCAAGCCCGGCGGCCTGGTCGCCGCGGCTGCCCTCAACCGATATGCCAAGCTCCTGGAACTGGGCTCGCCCACTGCGCTGGACATCGCGACGACGGGGCTGCGGGTACGCCGGGACGGCCCGACCACGTACTATCACGCGCCCTCAGAGCTCTGCGCCGAGGCCCGGCAGGCAGGCTTCGATGAGCCGACGGTCTACGGACTGCACGGGCCCGCCTACGAGGCCCTGAGAGCCGAAGAGCGCCGGACCGGAACGAAGGACCTGGGCGCGAGGGCGCTTGAAACCGCCCTCGCTGCCGCACGGTTCGCCGACAGCCATCCGGAACTCGTGGTCTCCAGCTTGCACCTGCTGGCCGTTGTACGCCGACCCTGCACCCCGTAGAGGGGTGCCAGCCCCTTCCCCGGCAACAAACCTGCCCTCCCCCTGGCCTTCCGCAGTCGCGTCCGTCCACGTTCTGCCTCCAGTGGCACGTGGGCACGAAGTCGCTTACCTGGCTGAGCACTTTCGTGTGTACGCCGACACGAGGACTCGAAGAGGCGTGCCGCTGGACAACTCC
>NZ_JZWV01000996.1 GCF_000966975.1 Streptomyces katrae
GTCCAGCCCGCAAGATCGAGGGGCTCCGCGTCAGCCTCGCCGGCGCCGAATCCAAGATCGGCCAGATCGCCGCGGCGGCATCGGGCGCTCGCGCACCACCCAGCGCTACAACGCCCGCAAGGAACTGCTCGACGACAGCCCTGGCTACACCCTCGGCGCCGATGTCGCCAGCGCCCTGGCCCACATCGAGGACTGACACAACAGGCGGCCACGGCCCCACGGAGACCGCTGCGGCCCGTCGCCGCTATCCGTCCGCGCCGGGTCGTCTGGTTGTCTGGCACACGTCGTTCAGCAGGCGTTCCTCGCGGCGCCGGTGCTCCACCGCGCGCCGGTGCACGCGCATCAGGCCTTCCCAAGCCTCCTGGGCGTCGGCCACCACGCGTGCCCGTCGTGCCGCTTCGGCGGCCAGGGAAGTCAGGGATTCGTCCTCGCCGGGGCCCGGCAGCGCGGCCAGTCGGGCGCGGGCCTCGCGCAGCTCGCTCTCCTTGCGTTCGCGTTCCTCGCGGCGCTGCTGGAAAGCGCCGTGGGCGTCGGCTTTGCGGCGCTTGGCGGTGGAGCTCCTGACGTCATGGGCGGCGCGCACGCGGGTCAGGGTCGCGGCGGCCGGGAGGTCGAGGAAGACCTGGAGCAGGCGGCCGGGCAGGCCCCCATCATCTGGTCGCCGAGCAGCGCCTTGTCGCCGCCGGCGGGCAGGTAGATCGCTCCGTAGTAGGCGGGCCACCCGTGAGCCTGGGGTGCCGGTCTCGTTGAGTGAGTTGAGCAGGGGCTGCAGGTTGAGGCGGTCGTGCATGAAGGCCTGGATGTGCTTGGCATAGCTCTCGGCGCTGCCGGCCGTGATGAGAGTGGTGATCTGGCCCGTGTCGTCGGCCGTGCGAGCCGTTTCGAACGAGCCTATGTCGGGGCCGGTCAGTACCTGTGCGCGGACGATCTCGCCGTCGATGCAGTCCAGGCTGAAGCCGAGGGGCTGGCCGGCCACGACGATGTCGAGATCCATGTGGCGAATCCAGTTCCGGACCCCCGACTGGAGCTCACGCGGGGTGCGTTGAAGGCCCGCCAGCGCCGCCGCTCATGCCACGGAGCTGTCCCTGTCTCTTATACACATCTCT
>NZ_JZWV01000997.1 GCF_000966975.1 Streptomyces katrae
GTCCATGCACCTCACCTACGGCGTCGCCGACCGCCCGGCGCTGGAGCAGCGGGCGCGGGCTGCCGCCATGGCCGACGTCCAGAAGAAGGCCGCCGACAGTGCCGCGAAGAACGGCCGCCCTCGGACGGGTGCGTGGCCTCTCCGAGGGTGACGTGGATGTGGCCGCTCCCGCGGCCATCTACGCAGTCGGCACCGCCCCGGAACTTCCCCGTGAGCCTGTGCGGTGCACGGACCGTGTCAGCGTCACCTATGAGTTCAACCCGTAGATGGCGGGATCGGCGCGGCCGGTCCCATGGACGGCTTCACCGCCCGAGTGGGAAG
>NZ_JZWV01000998.1 GCF_000966975.1 Streptomyces katrae
CGAGTGGGAAGTGGCCCGGCGGACTGCGCCGGGGCACTTGCTCGCACGGTCAGCGGATGGCGAGCGCGGCCGGGAGTCCCCGCCTCACGCCCGGCAGCACAATGCCGGCCCGGCCGAAGAACGCGATGCCGGCCACGCCCGGGGCCAGGCCACCCCCTCCAGCGCCAATCGTCTTGCCGGCCATGTCGCCTCAAGGGAAAGATCGTTGGAGGAGACATGAACCCCCACACCACACAGCCGAGCCTCGCCCCCACCGCGTCGAGGGCTCCGATGCGGATCAGCACCGCTGACTACTTGTTCAGCCCGTCGAGCGCGGGTCTTCTGGGGCTGACACTGCCCGCGGTGTTCGCCGCCGCGGCCGAGGTCGCGCCTGATGCCGTCGCGGCGAGTGACGGGAAGAGGACGTGGACGTGGCGGCAGTGGCAGGCCGATTCGCAGGCGCTGGCGGCCGGGTTGCAGCGCAAGGGAGTGGGGACGGGTGATGTCGTCGCCATCCGGCTGCCCAACGACTGGAGATTTCTGACCGCGCACATCGCCGTGGCCGCGGTCGGGGCGGTCTTGCTGCCCCTGCCCCCGGCCCTGGAGCACTCCGACGTGCGTGCGGTGCTCGACCGGATCGAGCCCGTGTTCACGGTGGACAGGGAGAGCTGGGCGATGTTGCTGGCCGACGGGACGGGTGAACAACCGGTACCTGTTGCGGTGCGTCCCGACATGCCGCTGATGGTGCTGCCCTCCTCCGGCACCACCGCGGCCCGCCGCAAGCTGTGCCTGCACACCCACGACGCCGCATTGTCCAACGGGGCTGCGGTCGCGGCGGACGGCCTGGTCACCGAGGCCGATGTGCTCCTGGGTGCCCTCCCGTTCGGCGGGTTCACCCTGCAGCTGATCCACCTCACCCTGTTCACCCGCGCCCGCCAGGCGCTGCTGCCCCATTGGGACCTCGACGCCTTCCTCGACGTCGCCGCCCGGACCGGCGCCACCGTCCTCTACGCGGCGCCCGCACAGCTCGGCGACCTCGTGCGCAGGCTCGACACCCGGTCCGGGGCCGGGATCGCTCTGCGCTGGGTGCGCACGGGATGCGCCTCGGTGCCGGCCTCGCTGATCGGGGACCTGCGTCGGACCACCGGTGCCCGTGTGATCGTGCAGTGGTCCGAGGTGTGGGCGGGCACCTACACCAGGCTGGACGACCCCGACGATGCGGTGTCGGCCACCATCGGCACCCCCGTCGCCGGGGCGCGGGTCCGAGTGGTCGACGGTGAACTCCAGCTTCGCGGGCCGTCGATGTTCCGCGGCTACCTGGGCGAGCCGGAGCTGACCCGTGCCGCGGTGACCGGCGACGGATGGCTGCGTACCGGGGACCGTGCGGAGATCGGCGTCGACGGCAGGGTGCGTTTCCTGGGCCGGGCCAGCGAGATGATCAAGGTGGGTGGGCGCGAGTTCCCCGCCCGCGAGGTCGAGGACGTACTGGCTCGCTTCGGCCGGGTCGCCGTGGTCGGCCGCCCGGACGACCGGCACGGACAGTATCCGTGCCTGGTGGTCGACCGGGCGGACATCACGCTGGCGGAGGTCACCGAGGTCCTGCGCGCCGCGGGCCTGGCGGAGTACAAGATCCCGCGGGAGCTGGTCGCGGTCGAGACGATCCCGCTGGCTTACGGCGGCAAGATCAGCCGCAGGCTGGTCACCGAGCTGCTCGCCGCACGGGCCAAGTAGGGCCAGGCCGGGCCGGGAGTGCGGCCCGTTCAGGCGTGGCCGGGCGGATCGGCCAGGCGCCGGGCCAGGGTGAGGCCGTCGGCGATGTTGAGCATCACCAGTTCGACCCGGGGGTCGGTCCGTGCGTGCTCGTTGAGGGCATGCACCCCTGCGGCTTTGCTGCCCGGCTCCGGGCACACCACCTGGCCGGAGAAGAGGCTGTTGTCCACGACGAGCAGGCCGCCGGGCCGCAGCCGGGGTACCAGTTCCGTCCAGTAGTCGAGGTACTCGGGCTTGTGGCCGTCGATGAAGGCCAGGTCCAGGTGCGGGCCGGCGGGCATCGCCCGCAGGGTCTGCAGCGCGGGCCCGATGCGCACCTCGATCCGATCGGCCACCCCGGCCCGCTCGAAGTAGGGCCGGGCGATCTCGGCGAACCCCGGTTCGATCTCGCACGTGACCAGGCGGCCGTCCGGCGGCAGCCCGCGGGCCAGGGCGATGGCCGAGGAGCCGGTGAACATGCCGACCTCGACCACCGAGCGGGCGCCGGTCAGCCGCACCAGGAAAGTCAGCAGCGCCGCCTCCTCCAGCGGCAGCGCCATGTGCGCGAGCTCCGGCACGACAATCCGGGTCTGCCCGGCCAGCTCCGTCAGCAGCGGATCGGCCGCACGGCCGTGGTGGAGCAGGTAGCCCCTGATCTCCGGGGTGTCCTCCACCGTCTTGTGTCCCACCAGCACGACATCTGTCCTTTCAGTGATCGCTGACCCGGACGATCGTCTTGCCCGCCGAGGTGGCGGTCGCGCCCCGGGCCAGTGCGGCCGGAACCTCCTCCAGGGACAGCGTCGCCCCGACCAGCGCGGTGGGGTCGAGCCGTCCGGCCAGGAAGAGGTTGAGCAGGTAGGGGTAGATTCCGCCGCAGTGTCCGCGGGCTCCGATGAGGCGGGCCGCGTGCGACACCCACGGGTTCGAGTCGATGAGGGCGGCCAGGTCGGTGCGGGAGACCACCAGGCACCGCGCCCCCGGGCGCAGGTGGCGTTCGATGACCGGCAGGGTCGCCGCCGGGTTGCCCGACGCCTCCACGTGCACTTCGGCATCCAGCAGGGAGGTCTCCCGCAGCGGGGTCTGGG
>NZ_JZWV01000999.1 GCF_000966975.1 Streptomyces katrae
TCCCGCAGCGGGGTCTGGGCGCTGCCGGGGCTCAGGCAGGCGGAGAAGCCGAGCCGCTGTGCGAGGTCCCGGCGGCCGGGTACCGGGTCCACTCCGACCACCCGGCTCGCCCCGCCGATGTGGCACAGCACGCCGGCGAAAAGGCCGAGCGGCCCCAGGCCGTGGACGGTCACCCGCTCCCCCGGCCGGATCCCGCCGCCCTCGACGAACACGGCGTTGTAGACACAGCCCAGCGGTTCCAGCAGCGCACCGGCCAGCAGCGTGTCCTGACGGCTCCAGCCGCCCTCCCGCAACAGGGACAGCCGGTGGCAGGCGGTCTGGGGCACCACGATGTAGTCGGCGAGCGCGCCCGGCGCGGTCAGCCCGGTCAGCACGGCGCGCTCGCACTGGTTGCGGCGGCCGCGCAGGCAGGTGTCGCAGGTGCCGCAGGCCAGCACACTC
>NZ_JZWV01001000.1 GCF_000966975.1 Streptomyces katrae
CTCTCCAGCGCGACCAGGTCACCGGGGCCGACCCGGGTAACCAGGGCCCCTGTGCGCACGACCTCGCCGGCAGCCTCGTGGCCGAGCACCACGGGCAGACTGATCGGGCCACCGAATGTTGAGGTGCCGTCCGGGCGGAAGCGGCAGGCGTCGGTGTCGGTGCCGCAGATCCCGCACAAGGCGACACGGACCAGCACCTCGGTCGGCCCGGGCACAGGGACGGGCATCCTGACCAGGTCAAGCTGGCCAAAGCCGGAACCGTCGTACGTAGCGGACAGCCGCAGGGCCCTCATCTCGGCCGCCACGGTCTCATCGCGGCGGGCGAACTCCGTCAACGACGTACTCGTCATGGAGCGTCACCCGGCCTTCTCGGTGCGCATGGCTCCGATAGCTCCGGTTCGACTCGGATCCGAAGGTATGTCCCTTCCCGGCTCAACCTGCCCCCCAACGAACGACGTATCCACTGCCAGGATGTCCGGCCGCTCCGGCCGCGATTCGCGGGTGTCCGTCCTGACCGGGCCCACCTCACGCTGGGGAAGTCAGGCCGCAGCGCAGGAGTTGGCCCGGCTTCCACCGGTCCCGTGAACAGCGGCACCGAGATGTCTCCCGGCAACCCACGGCGAACCACCCACAGCTCGATGCTCCTGCACAGTGATCCACAACCACAGCCGAATCGGCCCTCTTCACCCTCTGGGCAGCCAACAACCTTCGTTCGGGTGACAGAGAACACGAGCGGGCAGTCCCTGCTCGTACGCGCCCGATCCCCGGGCACATCGGCCACGGCGCGAGAGCACGTTCCGCGGCGGCGTCGCCCCCTCAACCGACGACTCAGCCACCGGTGTCAGCCGGAACGCGACGATCGAGTGCGGGGAGGCGTCCAGTGTGATTGCCAGGAGAACCGTGATCGGTTGCCGAAGACATCGTCGAGAAGGTCCACTCCTCGTCGGGAGTCGGTCTCAGGGTGCAGCCACGCACGCCGGACGCTGCGCCGGCTTCGGTCCGCCGACCTGGTGGCCGCGGCCGCGGCTCGGCTACGGCCGATCGGACAGGGGACGCCATAGGCGGCACCTCGGGCGCCGACGCTGTATCTTTCCGGAGGAGGCTTCGACTGGGCTGACGCCGCAGAGGGCCGCGAAGGAGGCCTCGCTGCGGCGTCGTTCCGGGTTGTCGCCCGCTGCGATCAGAAGTGTCGCGGCAGTGTCAGGGCCGACGCCGTAGCACGCCAGGAGCTGCGGATTGTGCTGTGTGATGACGCTTGTGATCCGTGTGGTGAGATCGTCGATAGCCTCGATGAGGTGTTGAATCCGCCGGGCCAGGAGCCTCAGCGTGTGGGCGGCGGCGCCGGCCGCTCCGACGGCCGAGCTGTCGAGGCTGGCGCAGGCGCGTATCAGTTTGGGGTTGCTCAGGCCGGCCAGTGACTCGCGGAGCTCGGGGTCGGTCGCCACGAGAACGGCCTTGGGTTGATCGCCTGTTCCCGGGACTTGGTTTCGAAGGCCTTGGCCATCTTGAACAGCCTGAGCATCTCCACGGGTCCGTCGCCGGCCTTCGCGGTCGCGGTGGCTCTGCCGGTGATCACTGCGCGGGCCGCGGCCTCGGCGCCGATG
>NZ_JZWV01000983.1 GCF_000966975.1 Streptomyces katrae
CTTTCTTGTCACTGGCGGTCGCTAGTGTCACGCCGAGACCGATCGGAAACCGGATGGGGTGTGGCAGGAGTGGGCATGGCAGCTGAGGCTGTTGAGACCGTTGACGTCGTGGAGGTGCTGTACTGCGAGGGCTGGGATCCGGCAGCGCGGGCGGCCTCCGCTCCGATGACGGAGGGCGAGGCCCGCCGCCGGGACGAGATGGGCGAACCGTACGCGGTTCTCCTGTCCCACCAGGGGCGGCCGAAGGCCCTCTTCCATGTGGACTGGAGGCACGCGTACCTCGGCCTGTTCTTCTTCGACGCCCACGGACGGCGGACCGTGGAATACGTGTACCGGCAACTGGAGCCGGGCCGACTGCACATGAGCCGCTTCCGGCAGTGGGGCCACACGTCCGACAGTGAGCCCGAGTTTCCCGAGCGTGGGGTGCGGTTCGAACTGACGGTACGCCCGGACGGAAGGGGCCGCCGGATCCTGAACGCCGGTGGTGCGTTGCATGTGGGTGCGGATGTCCCGGCCGAGCACCGCACGGTGGCCAAGGCCGAGTTCGGTGCGTGGACGACGTACGTCGACGCGCGGATACTGGGGCCCTCCGGTGGCTCGGTCGCCTTGGTGTCGGTGCAGCCGAGCGAGGAGGGCCGGGCGTCCGGGGCCGGGGCGTCCTGGTCGGCTCCGCGGCCCTTGGAGCCGGGTCCCCTGGAGGAGCTCTTCGTCTCCGGTACGCGTCTGACATGTGGCGAGGACCGCATCGCAGTGATCGGGGAGCCTGCGCCGGCCGGCCTGCTCCACCTTCCCACAGGCTCGGTCCTCGCAGGGGACCCCGGCACTGTCAACAGCAGCGACCTCGCCTTCACCATCACGGTGCCGCCCGGTGACTACCCCGTCCTCGTTTCCACGATGCGCTGGGAGCATGAGGAGTGGGATGGCGAGACCCCGGCCGCGATGCTGCGGATCCTCGACGAGCCGACCGTCAGCTGGGAGCTCGCACTGCGGCCGGAGCAGGACGCCCGTCTTCTGGGCCCTGGGGAGTTCTACGGGTTCGGCGTCGATACGGGCACGGCTTGCTTCATGGACGCCTCCGGCCGTAACACACTTCCGCAGCTCTACGAGCAGGAGCCGGGGTTCGAGGCGGACTCCCATTCCGGTATGCGGTCCGATCCGGCGAGCGGCACCAACCTGATCGCGTTCATGAGCGGCTTCGGGGACGGAAGCTACCCGGTGTGGATCGGCCGCGACGCCGCCGGAGCCGTCACCTGCTTCATCGCTGACATGCTCGTCCTACACGGCGCCGAGCCCCAGCCGCCGACGGTCTCGTCGACCGCCGCCCACGTGCTGACCTTCCCCGCCCTGATCGACGACAGGCGAGAGGCCCCGTTCACTGATCCCGCTGCCACCAGTGAGTTCATCGCGGAACTGATCGCCGACATCGTCAGCTTCCGGCGTGAACGGGACGCTGTCAGAGCTGCCCGAGGCTAAAAGCGACGGCGTACCGTTGAGACCGCTCCAGCTGTCCCCGCCTCCAGCTGGAGCCGGGTGAGGGCCGACTTGGCCGTTCATGGGCAGCGCCGACACCGCCGTCGACCATGGTGGCGTTTACCGCCACCCCGCACGCTTTCGCAGCCTCCGCCTGGACATGAGTGCCGACAACGCGCCTCACTTCGAATGCGATCCTCACGAAGCCGCGCGTTGAACCTCGCCTGGCACAGACGACGCCCTCGGGACTCGACCCCGGGAGACCGACGATCTGGACCAGCGCCAGGGGCCGTCAGACCCACGTCCCTGGCGGCGCTGATCAGGCCGCCGGAGCCGAGCGATCCGCAGGACGGGCAGCTCATGGCCCGCGTCCGCCATTGGCATACGGGCATCCACCAGCTGCGCGCACGCGGCTGGACGATCAGCGCGATCGCCGACCGCCTGGGTCGCGACCGAAAGACGGTGCGCCACGACCTGACCACCGACCTCGACCAGATCCTCGCCTCGGCCCGGGAGCGCCGCCCCAACGGCCACATCAACCGCTTCAAGCCCTACCTGCAACAACGCTTCCGCGGCGGCGCCACCAACGCCGCGGCCCTCTT
>NZ_JZWV01000984.1 GCF_000966975.1 Streptomyces katrae
CACCAAGGCCGCGGCCCTCTTCCGCGAGATCCGCGAACGCGGCTACCGCGGCAGCCGCGTCGTGGTCACCAAGTACATCGCGACCCTCCGTGCCGGCACCGCCGCCCCGGAACCACGCCAGCCGATTCCCAGTCCCCGCCGCATCACGACCTGGATCCTGCGCCGGCTTGACACCCTGACCGAGAGCCACCGCGAACAGCTCGACCGCATCCTGGACGCCTGTCCCGACCTGGCCACCGCCCGCGACCTCGCCCGTGAGTTCAGTGCCATCGCCCGCGAACGCCGAGGCCACGACCTCAGGCACTGGGTGGCCCGCGCTCTCGCGACCAGGGGCCGCAACCGATCCAGAGCTTCGCGGCCTTCCTCCAGAACGACTGGGACGCCGTCGTCAACGGCCTGACGCTCCACTGGAGCTCAGGCGCCGTCGAGGAGCAGGTCACACGCATCAAACTGATCAAACGCCGGTCATACGGCCGTGCTTCCTTCTCCCTCTTGCGAACCCTCGTCCTCGCCCCGCCACCATGACCCTCACAGCGTCAGACGACGTCGTCCGCGCTTGGTCTTCGCGCGCACGCGGTCGCGGAGCTCGGCCTGGTAGAAGGCGGCTTTGTCACCGCCCAGCTCAAAGTACTCACAGATGTCGGCGATGGTTTCGGCGTCTTCCGCAGTGCCCGTGAGCCCGATCTTGAGGAGCCGCCAGAACCCCTCCTGAGCGTGGGTCCGGCATCGGTCAGCCAGGCCCGCTCCTTCTGCCTCCAGTTCATAGTCGCCGGAGCCCGCGGCCACGAACAACAACGTCTGCAGCAGCACGTCTCGGGCCAGTGCCGAGAGGTCGCCCGCCAGCGCGGCCATGATCACGCCGACCGCGGGCGGCGTGCACTCGAAGATGATTGTGTCTCCCTCGACGTGATCATCGAGGGTGTACCCGATCATGTCCCGGGGTGTCTCGGCAGTGATGATCGCCTCGAACAGAAGGGGCACATGTTCCGCAGAATCGCCGCAGCCGCACTTCAACGAAGCCCAATCGACCCGTCGCAGCTCTGCGCGCACCAGCTCACTGACTACCACCGCGGACCCCCAAGAGCCATGCCGGATCCCGCGCTCCGGCGCTAGTGATCAAGCATGACCCAGCTGCCGACCCCACCGCGATCACGTCCTTCACGAAATATCCACCACAGCCATCTTCAGGTAGTCGATTCCAGTCGACGAGGCCGACTCCGGAGGTGTTTCCGGCCTTGCCTTCGGATGCGTGTGACGCCCCACCCGATGCGGAAGGGGAAAGGAGAAGGCGAGGTCAGGATCCTGCCGCCCATCGCCCTTCCGGCGAACTCCCACCGCGACACCGTGAGCAGGTGCGGCCACTTCGTCGCGGACGCCCGATGGGCGGCCGCGACCGCCGAGACGGCGTCGGCGAGCGTCGAAGCCGATATCACGGGGTCGTCCGCGAGCGCGACCAAGGCGACGGTGAAATACCGCCGGATGTCCTCGGCCCGCCCGGCGAACGCCCTCAGCCGGCGACGGTCCGTGCCCTCCGCCAGGCCCAGACGGGCGGCAACCTGGCGGTGTCCCATGCCCAACGCAGCTATCTCCAGCCCGGCCCCGATCACCTCGGCCGCATCCGCCCGCCGCGGCCAAATCGCCCCCCCCAGCAACATTTGCGTGACCTTGCAGCCAGGACAACGAGTACGACGCGGCTGCAGAAACAACCGGGCCCCGAGATCACCCCGGATCTCCCGGGGCCTGCCATGCCCCCACGGCGCCAGGGCCGCCCCACATGACGGGCAGCTCAGCCGACCTTGCCGCAGCTGCCGTTCCGCCAGCAGGACGTCGTTGTCGACGATCAGCACCCGACAGCCTCCGCAGACCACGATGTGCTCCCGCTCCGAGCACGACGAAGTACCGCCAGCCTGCCCAAACGCCAAAGGATCACGTTGCTCAAGGCGTCGTTGGTCGTGAACATAGGAGGTCAGTGAAGGCTCGTGATCCGTGCTCTGGCACGCTGTCCCGGTGGACGCTCTCATCGGCACTCAAGCACCTCGTCAGCGACTGACCGATCCGGCCTCGGCGATCGCGGCTCTGGAGCAGGCCGTCCCCGGCCTCGCCCTCCTTCGACGTACGACTCCAGCCGGCATCGACTGGGCGACGGTCGAGGAGTGCCTGACCACGCACCTGCCCTCCGACTACAAGCTGCTTGCCGACAGCTACCCGTCCTTGGCCTTCGGCGACTTCCTTTGCGTCGGCTTCCCGAACCCCGGGCAGGAGCAGGCATGGTCAGAGGACCCCGAAAATCTAGAGATCCTCGCTGAGTGGTGTGCGGACGCAGAGATGTCCATTCCTCTGCACCCCTTTCCTGCCCCTGGGGGCCTGCTGCCCTGGGCCACGTCGAACCAGGGTGACTACTTCCTCTGGAACACCACAGGGTCTGGTCCCGACGAGTGGACTGTCACCGTGGCCTCACGCAACGGCGGCTGGTGGCACTACACCGGAGGCGCGGTTCAGTTCCTCGGCGACCTGACCAGCGGAGCATTGGAACTGTGGGAGCTGCCGTCGGTACGGCCTCAGGTCGAGGCCTTCTGAGCGAACGACGGCTCCACGACTCGCTCGTGTTCACCGTGTCGTCGCACACGAAGAGACAGCCCGGTCTCGGAGACAACTACATCCCGTGTGCAACGGGAGTGTCGCCGTTACCCTTTCATCACCATGCTGAGAGTCGTCGAACAGACATCGACGGAGACGGCAAGACCGACGGCTCCTTCTCCGCGGTCTCGGGGCTGGAACTCGGCGCCGAGACGATCGAGTACAAGGACGACGCCGGCCAGTCCTTCCAGATGCCCGGCCGGCGGCAGGCCCTGAACCTCACCCTGCGCAGGGGCGTAATCCCGAAGGACAGCCCGCTGTTCGCCTGGCTCTACACGGTCAGCCAGAACGCGGTCGAGAAGAAGAACTGCACGATCTCCCTGACAGACGAGACCGGCGCGAACCAGCTCGCCACCTGGAACATCACCAACGCCTTCCGACCAAGCTGTCCGGGCAGAACCTCGACTGCCAGGCCGGCGAAGGGATCGTCGAGGAGGTCTCCCTCCTCGCCGAGCGGATGACCGTGGTGTTCCACTAACCGACACAGACCCCCGCCCGCGCGTACAACGAGCAGCACGGCACCCTCGCGGCGCCGCGGCACGCTACCGCGCTGGACAAGCCGGTCGGGCACTGGCTGACCAACGTCCACCGGCCCGGCGGGCTCGGCAAGGACCTTGACCGCGCCGAATGGCGGGCCGCCGGACGGGCGCACGTCGAGCAGCTCCCCCGACGGGACCGAGCACACCAGGGTATGGATCGTCAACCAGAAGAAGCGCCGCGACCGGCTCGACGCGCGACAGCTCGCCGCCCTAACCGCCCTCGGAGTCCACTGGGCGCAGTCGAGCCAGATGTACGTCGGCGCCTGCGGCGGGCCTGCGGCTTCGGTCTGGTCCGACCAGTCCAGGACGGTGCCGGCGCGCATCGCGCCGCTGCATGGCTGCCGTGGAGCGCCGTGCAGCGGATGCCGCCGCCGGGGTGCCACTCCATCGCCGGCGCGATGCCTCCGTGTTCCTGACACCAGACCGCACCACCAGGCCGCCGCAGTCCTGCCAAGCACACGCACACCTGGCCCGGCCGGACGTACCGCACGCCGTGGCGGGCCACCCCCGCCGAGCCCTCCGTGGCGGCGCCCCGCAGGCCGGCCAGCCAGTCCAGCGTCACGTGCAGGCCGCCCGACCCCGGCCGGACCCGTTCCACCATCCGCACCTCGCCCAGCACCGCCAGCGGCCGCGTGCCCGGTACGGCCCCCACTCCCGGCCGGTCAGCCCGTGCAGCGCCCCGGCGTCCTCCTCGGTGGACCAGCCGGACAACCGGTCTTTGCCCTCGGCGTCGTCGGCCAGGAGCAGCCACGGGTCCTCGATGCGGAACCAGTGCGTACCGCCACCGGAAAGGACCAGCACGAGCGCGGCCGTCGAAACCTCCGCCGGGACGTTGATCTTGTGATGGGCCAGGAGCCAGGCGACCACCGCGCGCCGATCGAACTCCGGGTGGACGTCCGTGCCACCCGCCGGGGGCGGGAAGTCGCTGTGTTGGCGGCGCCAGCACAACACTGCGGCCCGGCCCACCCGGGCGATCCGCCCCACCTCGGGTGGCAGCACACGGTCCTGTT
>NZ_JZWV01000985.1 GCF_000966975.1 Streptomyces katrae
CGGGTGGCAGCACACGGTCCTGTTCCCCGGCCGCGGGGTCGAGGACGGCGAGCGGGGAACGACGGCCCGCCCCGGTGGTGCGCACGGCCCGCCAGTCCACCAAGGGGCGGATAACCGGCAGCAGCGCCAGGTCCTGAGCCGAGTTGAGCCGGAGCACGGTAGTCGTCACCAGCGGAGTCGGGTGAGCTGCGAGAGGGGGTCGCTTGAAGCACCATGGTTGTCACAGGTGAGGCATCCGATTTGTCACATGACCTCGTTCAGCAGCCTTACTGTCACGAGAAGGTGTTCCTGGGGCCCGCACGGCGCTAGCGTCAGGTCCATGATCGTATGGCTCAACGGCACGCACGGCGCGGGCAAGACGACAACCAGCATGTTCCTCCAGCAGCTGCTTCCGGACTCACGGGTGTTCGACGCCGAGAAAGTCGGCGAGACACTCATGGACATCCAGCCAGGGTTGCCCGCGACGGACAACTTCCAGCACTGGCCACCGTGGCGGCCCCTCGTGGTCGAGACCGCCCGACGCATCCTCGACTACACCGGCGGCACCCTGGTGATGCCCATGACCGTCCTGGTCGAGAAGTACTGGCGCGAGATCAGCTCGGGTCTTGCCGAGCACGATATTCCGGTCCGGCACTTCGTCCTCCATGCCGATCAGGGCACTCTCCGCGCGCGCATCGCGGGCGACACTCTTCTCGGCCCCAACTCCCCGTTCCGCCTCGCACACCTCGAACCCTACGCCGAGGCCGCCCGCACGTGGCTGCACGATGAGGCCGAGGTCGTCGACACCACGCACCTGACACCCGCCCAGGCCGCCCAGCAGATCGCGGAGGCCGTCAAGAGTTGAGAGCTTCCGGCGACGCACCTCGCAGGTGACAACAACACTGCCTATGTGACACTACTGTGCGCCGGCTCAGTCGTAGAGGGGGATGGTGGTCACCCCGCCCTGCCGCTTGTAGTCGACATCCACCGATCCCACCGGCGACAGCCACCTGAGCCGCACCACGTGATCGAAGTCCAGGCGGCGGACCCCGAGCCGGCGGGCGGCCTACTCCGGGCCGAGTAGCACATACCGGTCGAGGAGGGCGGGCAGGTCCCGGCCGCAGCCCAGGGCCGCCACCTGGTCCGGGTGGACGTCGGGGAACTCGACCTCGCCGCCGAGGTAGAGCAGCAGGCCGGCCTTCACCAGGTGGCCGACCGCCGAGGCGGTCACCCGAGGCAGCAGAATCGGCAGCGGCACTCCGAGGGCCTGCGTCAGGCGGTCCGCCGTCACCCCAGCACCGATCGGCCCCCGCAGCGCCGCGCGGACCGCCTCGGGTCGCATGCCTCCACCACCGCCCGCGACCACCGGCCCGCCCCCGCGTCCGCGTCCGCGTCCGCCGACGGGACCAGACCACTCCCGGCCTCCCACCGCCAGGCCGCCACCGACACCTTCAGCCGACCCGCAGCCCCGTACTCGTCGTAGAACTCACGCCGCACACCCATGCCGAAACACACCCCAATCGCACACCAGCAGCCCGACCACCGAACCGTGCCGCAAACCATGACGAACCACCTTAAAAACTGTCAAGCTCCCTGTTTATGCATTGAGTTGGGCATACACCGCATGAAACGCCTACACCTACGCGAGGGCTGCACATCGCCGGTCGGGTAAACTGCGGCGCCATCGGCCGGGCCGCAGGGGGCGCCGTTGCGAGGTGGAGCTCCTGGTGTCCCGGCCGGCCCTCGCAGGGGCCGGCCGGGACACCCCCGCGCGGATACCGGCGCGGGCGCCCGCCCGCCCCCGGCGAAGCTGGAGGGCGACGCGCACAACCGCCGCCAGGACCCCCACCGCAGCCGCCGCCTCCCACTCCGGCGTCCACTCCGACAACGCGGCCGCCAGGCCGGCCGACGGGCGACGGCGCGGAGCCAACTCCCCCCGACGAGGGCCCGGCCGGCTCCCGCCCCGACTCCTCGCCGGTCAGCTCCCCCGGCTGTCTCAGACATGCTCATGACATCTACCTCCCTACGCAAGAACACGGATCACACCTCCGACCGGAGACGCGATCCGCACTCTGGTACGCGCAGGGGTTAGCTCTGCAAGACCCACGAAACCGCAGGTCAAAGCACTTGCGGTCAGAGTTCGTGCACGCCCTACACCACCCGCCCCTTAGCCCCGCAACCCCGGCAGATATGACCTGCGACACCGCCGCGTGTGTGACCGAGCACGGCACCTGGCAGGGATGGACAACTCCGATGCACAGAATTCGCCCGCAGGTGACGCTGGAGGGCCAGCGCAACAGAAGAGCGCCGGGCGCCTGCGCGTTGAAGACCGTCTGGATCCTCGCTGGCACGCGGTGCGGCAACTCCTTTCGGGGGGGCTCAGCTGCTGAGGTCGAACACGCCCCAGGCGGTGAACGGCTCGGCTTGGACGTAGATCCTGCTTCCTCGGCCGACGGCGCGGCGGCGGCCGGGGAGGTGGCCGTCGGGCAGGGTGAGCAGGCCGACGTCCGTCGGTTCGACGGATGCTTCAGTGAGCTCTCCGCGGGTGAGCCGGTCCACCTCTTCGCCGTAGCCGCCGTAGAAGGCGACCCGCTCGCCGTGGATGGCCAATGCCTTGGCGCCCCGTACCTGGTTCGGCCACACCCTCACGGGCCGGTCGGGGCGGTCGGGGTGTATCTCGACGAGTGGGAAGTCCGTGTACGTGCACGCCCAGGCGGTGGTGCCCCACACGTTCAGGGCGTAGCAGTCGAAGAGGCCGGGGATGCTTGCGCCGTCGGACGCCCAGTAGATGTGGCCTGTGGGGCTCCAGCGGCGGATTCCGGCCGGGTTCTCGTCGAAGTGCCCGACCCAGATGTGGCCGGCCT